>JAGRCC010000248.1 GCA_020433785.1 Anaerolineae bacterium | reverse complement strand
GTCCGCCGGGGAGCCGTGGATTGGGCCGATCCGGCCACGTTGCAAGCTGCCCAGGCTGCAGTCGGTACCGGGAGTAACGCCCGCGCTTCAAGTAAAAAAGCCAAGTCAGGCCGGGCAGACCTGTTCCAGGGACTGGGTGTGGTGGTATTGGTCCTGCTGGCCATTGGCTGGTTCTTCTGGCCTTCCGGGTCAGACGACGATAGAGCGCAGGACGATGTCGCCCTGGCCGCTGACCAGGCAGGAGAAGACGCTGACGGTAATCTCTTTGTCCCCACCCCGACACCCGTGCCAACCCTGGAAAGTGAACTGCTGGCCGATATCGTCGAGGCCGGCACCAAGACCAAGCAACTGGTTGTACCCCGCACCCTGGACATCAAGGGGGTCAGCTTTGTGGTCCAACCGGTCAAGGTCGGGGTCGGCGACTGGCCGCCGCCGGAGGTCGAACGGGCGGTCAGTTGGGTGCATGGTACGGTCATTAACTACGTCATGGGGCTGGAAGGCACCCCGGCCAACAAAGAACTGTTGGCTTCCTTGCAACCCGGCAATCAACTCCTGTTGCGAATGAGCACCGGGGTGGTCTATCGTTTTGTCTACGCCGATACGGTTCGAGTTGCCCCCCAAGCCTCTGAGATTTTCTGGCAGACCCGGCCTGGCCTGACCCTGGTGTTGCTGGGCGATGAGGCTGAAACACGGGTGGTCATTCGCGCCCTGTATGTGCCTGACTCGGATCTCAATGTGGCTGATAAATCTCCAATAACACGAGCCACACCCGGCCAGCGGGTCGTGCTCGATGACAAAGTCCGCTTGACCTACCTGGGCAGTCAACTGGTACCCGCGCCGGAGACGCTGCGCGGCTACGCCTATCTGGGCGTCAACGCCGTTGTGGAATATGTCGGCGGCGACCTGCCGCTGTTGACCGCCAGTTTTATGCACCACATCGAGGTTGACGGCCTGCTCTACCCGATGGTTTCAGCGGACGGCGCGGTCCCGCATCCGGCGCTGCCGGAAAGTCTGCCACCGCGCCAACCCTTCACCACGACCATTGTTTACGCCGTGCCGGATCACGTCTTGCGTCAAGAGATGCGCTGGCAGTTTGCCGCCGATCCGAGCGAGGGGGAGAAGATGCAGGTCATCATTCCCCCCTTCGAGGGAGAATTGTCCCCACAGCTTGCCGTTAAGAATATTGAACTCGACAACGGGGTGCTGGTGCTGGTCCTGGAAATCACGGCGGCGCTGCATAATCTCGCCCTGCACCCGACGGATATCACGGTGCAGGGAGGTGGTCTCAGCCCCATCGGCAATTATTTTCCCTGGCGCATCCCGGCCGGAGAGACAGACGAGTTTATCTTGCTTCTGTCACCGGATGGGAATGGGCAGGTGGTGGTGACGCTGTTGGAGCAGGGGATTGAGGTGACGATGGGGCAATAAAACGTAAAGCGTAAAGAAAAAATTACGTTTTACGTTCGAGGAGGTGTCCATTGCTAACATTTTAATTTAACACTCAGCCAATAATTAACCCATTTACCATCGAAAACGGAGGACAAAATGCTCAACATAGGGATAGTAAGACCTACTGTAACAAACCTGGCAATGAAAAGCCAGCGACAGCAGTTCATAAACAATCTGCGGGTATTGGACCCGGCCACTATTCGGCTGATGACCGTCTTGATTATGCTGGGCTTGTTGCTGGTCTTGCCGGCCGGGACGGCGCTGGCCCAAGGCGGGGATGAAATCACAACTGCCTTTAGCGGCGTGGTGGAGACGATTGTCGGCATCATCCAGGGATTGGCCGTGGTGGTCGGGATTGCCGGTTTATCGGTTTGGGGTCTGGCCCGGATTGCCCGCCCCATCTTTCCCGAACTCAGCAATCTGACGCAGCAGTACATCGGCTCCCTGGTCATTGGCGTGGTGGTGGTCTTTGTGGCTGCCACCGTCGTCGAAGGGCTGGCCAGTGCGGTCGGCGGATAGTGCGAATAGCGAATAAGTGAATGGCGAATATTGCCTGTCCATTCGCCATTCGTCCCGTCCTGTCAATCTGGTGACTATTCTCTTTCAAAGGCTTTAATCAAGGAGTTGTCTTGTGTCCTACTCCCAACTGATCCAATTCAAACGGCTGGAAGAACGCACCCTGATTTTCCTGAACGGCAAGCAGATGATGTTCGCCGTCTTTGGCGGCTTTTCCGGGCTGAGCCTGGCCAACACGCTCGATCTGTCCGGCTGGCCGGTCTGGCTGGCGGTAATCACCGTCACTATTCTGGGGTTGATCATCGGCGCTCGTTTTCGAGGTCTGTACGGCTACCAGTATCTGAGGTTGCTGGCTCGGAGCCTGATCCAGCTCAATCAAACCGTCGAGCCGGTCGAACTGTATGATCGGCCGGTCGACGCCGACCTGTCCTACGTTCTCGGCGCGCCCGACGGCGGGGCGTTGGTGTTGCGCCAGGCCCCGCCGGCCAGCGAGCGGCAGGTAACCACCTCCTATGAAGCTGCGATCTATCGCTTGAAGCCGGTGGACTTAGCCCAATACCATCCCCAGGCGGTGCGGCAGTTGATGCAGCGCTGGAGCGGCTTTTGGTCCGGGGCGCGAGCGCCCTTGCGCCTGCTGGTGCATTCGACGCCCTTTCATGCCGGGCAGGTGGTCGAAGATGTGCGAGCCGCCGGCCTGGTCGCCCGCGAGGATTGGCGAGCCCGGGCCCTGACCGGCTACGGCCGCTTTCTGGAGCGGCTGACCCGCGAAGCGGCGATGTACCAGGCCAGCCATGAGATGATTGTCTGGGCCAGTAGTGACGTCGAAGCTCAGGCCGCGGTTGGCAGTCTGGCTTCCTGGCTGGGCGTCTCAGCCAGTCCGGCTGAGTTGACACCCTTAATGGAAGGCGAGTACCAAATCACCTTCGACCACCTGGCTCCATCAGACCCGCGCCTGCCTTACATCGTGCTGCTAGTCAGCCACGAATTCTCCGGCGAGTGGTCCTGGGCCGACCCGCTGGTGACGCTGCTACGCCAGACCTTTGCTATTTCGGTGGTGGTTGACGTGGAGCGCAACCTGAGCGCCAACGAGGCCTTACGCGAGCTGGTTAAATATGAGAACGTGCTGACCGATGTCCTGGCTAACGCCCGCAGCCGCGACCCCAAAGCAGAAGGAGCGATGCGGGATGTCCAGTTAGCGATGGCCAAAGCCAACGCCGGCCTGGCTCTGCACTTCACCACCGTCGTCGTGGCCGTCAAGGGGGCGACTCTGGCTGAGGTCAAGCAGAACGTGGAAGCTATCCGCACCCTGACCGCTGCCCGGTTGTCCCTGGTGGTGCTGCCCGGCGGACAGGGTGAACTGCTGAAATTCTTCACCACCACCCGCCGCCGGGAGATCAACATCCCGGAGATTTCCCATAACGTGACCAGCGACGGCATGGCCGTCATCAGCGGACCATTGGGCTTTCGCCGGCGCAATGAAACGGACGGTATCTTCTGGGGCATCGGTTCCTCCGGCGGTTCCGACACCTATCCCATTTGGTGGAACGGTTTTGGCCGCGACCCCGAAAAACCGGCGGCCTATCACGGTATGTTTCTGGGTAAGTCGGGTTACGGCAAAACCGTCTCGATGAATGCCTTGCTCTACCGGGAAGCAATGCGGGCCACCCAGGTGGTCATGATGGAACCGCAGGGACACTCGAAGCGTCTGGTGCAGTTGGTCGGCGAAGATGGGGCCAGCTACAACGCCCTGTCTATGGCCGAGATGCAGGTCAACCCCCTCGATCCCATCTATGACGACCTCAACGACCAGAAGAGTTATCTGACCAGCCTTTGTCGCTTGATGTTGAAACAGGTGGACCCGGAACGCAACCTCTCCATCCGCGAGTCGGGCCTGCTCGATGCGGCTTTGACGGTCCTGTATGATGGCCTGAGCGACCCATTACACACCCCGGCCCGCTACGTGCCGCGCCTGGAACAGCTTTGTCACGAACTGCGCCGGCAGGGGGCTGAACTTTTGGCCGATGATCTGGAACTCAATTACGTCTACGGCACCCTGGGCCAGGTCTACAACCAGGCCACCAACACCGATGTGGCCCTCGAGGCCAACGTGGTCACCTATGATTTCAAAGATGTGCCGGAGAGCCATCGCACCCTGATCTACACCCTGGTGCTGGGCCGCATCCAGCGCATTGTCCGCTCGCAGGGACGCCGGCGGCGGATTGTGGCCGTGGATGAATTTGGCTGGATGGCCCAGGAACCGATCTTGGCGAATATTGTGGCCATGTGGATCAAAACGTTCAGAACCTTTGGTTGCGGTATCTGGCTGGCCGAACAGGATTTGATCCGGTTGACTGGTGGGGCAGCTTCGGGCGATCTATCCGGCCACTCGATTGTCGGCAACAGCGTCTTCCAGTTATTTTTCCACCACGAGTCGGCCGCGGCCAAAATGGTTTCCGAAACCTTTCCCAATATGGAACCCTATCAGAATATGATCGAGAGCTTCCCTCGACCCCAGGAGACCGGTATGGCCGAGGCGGTGCTGCGCATCCCGGATGGGGCCTACCATATGTATATGCTGCTGTCGGACATTGAACGCAGCCTGGTGGGGAGTTAACGATGGCTGGTATCTTGTCTGCCCTGGGGCGAGGAAATCAGAAGAAAGACCCCATGCGGGAGTCGGCCGCGCTGACTACCGT
>JAGRCC010000247.1 GCA_020433785.1 Anaerolineae bacterium | reverse complement strand
ACTGAAAATGATGATTGCACTGAATTCAGCCTTTCGATATATAGGGCTTTCTTGACATGGGATTGATGAGAACACCACCTGAAGTGGATCAGTGGTCTCATTTCCCTCATTAATTCAGTGTTTCTATTTCGCCCCATGTAAGGGCTTTCAGTGGGATGAAGGCAACTTGGATAAGAATTGGTATCTTCATCAAGTTACTAATGGCGAATGTGAAGAAGTTTTTTTCAATTTCCCCCTCATCGTCGCCTCAGATACAAAACACGCTCAACAAGAACAAATATATTATGCATTAGGACGGACAGATAGGGACCGTTGGTTGTTCATCGCCTTTACTATGAGAGATAATTTGGTCCGGGTTATCTCGGCCCGTGATATGAACGAGAGAGAAACGAGAAAATATGGCGAAAGAATTAAAAGAAATACCGACCTTCAAGGTTGAGGATGAAGAACGTGCGTTTTGGGCAACCCACGACTCGACAGAATACGTAGATTGGGATGAAGCCGAAACTGTTGTATTACCCAAACTCAAACCATCAACCAAGACGATCTCGTTACGATTGCCGGAACTGATGTTAAATGAGTTACGGGTTATCGCTAACAAACGAGATGTACCCTATCAATCGTTGATAAAGATGTTCTTGAAAGAACGGATAGACCAAGCGTTAAAACAGTACGCAGAGAGTACGCCGGCGTTGCCACCGGAGTAAGTTTTGTTAAACAAGGTCATACTGGCAGCATAAAAGCCGCCCAACAACGGCTTTCACCCGATTGCCTACAACTCGGTTTATCAACGTCACTTTGCCTGTCAACAAGTCTGTAGTTGAGGATGGTTTCGCTGACCCGCAATCGACTGAATTTTGATCGGTTAGCGGGCTTGAAATGGAAGTGGGTTATGTCCAAAGAACATATTATCCTACTCAATGGAACATCCAGTGCAGGAAAATCGACCTTGGCCGCAACGCTTCAGAAGGCACTGGATAAACCATATCTTAACCTTTCCATCGACGAATATCTTGATCGCTTTACAGACTACATTTCAGCATTCCGGAAAATAGGGCCGTCGGTATTTCCAGGGAGAAGTACATCAACCCAGTTTCCGGTGGAAAATCTAAAGCCTCTAGAACGAGGACCAGGCATAATCTACCAAATGGTTCCCAGATTTCATCAATCAATAGCGGCTAAGGCAAACGCCGGTCAAGCAGTGATTGTTGATCATATACTTTTGGAGCGTAAGTGGCTTGAGGAGTGTGTGAGGCTATTTGAGGGGATAGAGGTGATTTTTGTCGGAGTGCATTGTTCGTTAGAGGAATTGAAAAGACGAGAGAGAAAGCGAGGGGATCGACGCATAGGCTTAGGCCGGTCTCAATATGAAAAAGTGCATACGCATGGCGTATACGATATCGAAGTAGACACTACAAGTATGTCGCCGGAAGCGAGTGCTGCAAAAATAATTGAGTACCTAAAGTCCGATGAAACCCCCACAGCGTTTGAACAACTGAGGAAAGCGATGGGAAATGATACGGGAAAAGAGAATTGAAAACGGCAAACAGCCCGCTAACAAGCCAAATCCAGCGGCCGCCAAAAGCTCGGTTTTTATTGAGCTTGTCTTATGGTTCGATATTGATCCACCTCCTAGATACAGACCAAAGGAAGAAACTGATACAAGACCGTTATCGTCAACTCCGGCACGGGGGTATGAGGTTCTTCACCGCCATAACCAAGGCGGCAAGAGTGGCCCCGGTCAACCCACAAAAAAGACGCAAGAATTTTTGTAGCGATTCTTGCGTCTTTTTGATCACATTCGTTTATAAGGGTACTACGCGATTAGGGCGCCAGCCCCCCCTCGTTCATGGCTAACCTAAACAATCTCTACCAACTCCAGATCAAACACTAAAGCCTTCCCGGCCAGGGGATGGTTGGCATCCAGCGTCACTTCTTCGCCGGAGATGTCGGTAATAACCACATTGAGCGGCTGGTTATTGGCCTGGCGCATTTCTAACTGCTGGCCAACTTCCGGCGTGATATGGTCGGGAAATTGGGCTTTATTGACCACGACCACCATATCCTCACGATGTTCGCCATAAGCCTCTTGCGATGGAATGGTCACCGTTTTGGCGTCGCCGGGCGTCATGCCGATGATCGCTTTTTCAAAGCCGGGGATGATTTGCCCCCCACCCAGCATAAATTCCAACGGATCGCCCGGTGTCGAGGTATCGAACTGGGTGCCGTCTTCTAACTTGCCGGTGTAATGAACTTTTACGGTGTCGCCATTTTGAGCTTGAGTCATTTTCTTGCCTTTCACTTAAAAATTAATAACGATTTCGCGGCCCGCCACCGCCGCCGCCTCGGCTACCGCCTTTATTTTGAGGCCGGCGATCACCACCACCGCCGCCACCACCGCCACCACCGAATGAACGACGCCCACCCCCGCCTGACCGTCCATCGTGGGGGCGGCTTTTGGGCGGACGAGCTTCGTCAACCTTCATCGTACGTCCGGCAAATTCCGTATCATGCAAAGCCTCTTTGGCCTTTTCAGCTTCTACACTGCTTGACATTTCCACGAACCCAAAACCTTTGCCCTCGATGATGTTTACATTGCGGACTTGGCCATAGGCGCCGAACAGTTCGGCAAGTTGCTCGTTGGTAACAGCATAACTTAAGTTCCCTACATACAGCTTACTACCTTGCATCTGAACCCTCCGTGAGTTCTGTTCAGTAACTTTTCTTGGCGTCAAGCACAAGATGATGGCATTACTGAATCAAGCTGGTTCGCTTGAATTTAGCGAACGATTTTGATAAAAAAAACCACAAATATCAACGAAGCCGTAAATGTTCGTTACAATTTGTGGTTAAAGTCGCATACTGACCTGGTCAATGCCTTCACGGATATCTTTCATCTATACTTAAAACACTCTTTAGTTTCTTTATATGGTAATAAATACCAATGAAGTGAAAGCGGCAGGAAGACGAGCAGGTTCAGAATTAGGTGCAAACCAATTTGTACTAAAAAGTATTTAGTTGCTAGCATCACTATACACGGTAAAAATGATATGTCAAATGAGATTGAATTTTGTCACAATCCGACTTATAATTACGCCTTCACAATCAAATTAACTATCTATTCAGCCGTAGGCAACTTCACAACAGGCCAAGGCTGAGGCGACGGCTGAGAAACAACAAATCCAGTTTGGGAAACCCCCATCTGGTAAATAAGCGCTTTTTCTTCGCCTCAGCCTTATTTTGCGCTAAGCGTGTCTGACGGCTGACTAGATACAGCCACGTTTGTTAAGTCTAGCCAAATTTTCAGAGTGGTTTATAATATGTTCGATACAATAAGAACACGTTGTACAATGCTTTATGCAAATATCTTTAGGGGGTTATAATTTATGACAGACCATACAATTTCTCCGGAGTTACTGGAAATTCTGCGCTGTCCCTACTGTGTTAGTGGCGAGACGCGTATGCCAGGTGACGATCCAGGCCGGTTGCAGTTAGTCAACGACGGTAAATGGCTCTACTCACCGGAGAGCGGCTATAAATATCCGATTAAAGAGGGTATTCCGGTGATGTTGATCGAAGAAGGCCGCAAATGGAAAGATACGCCCATTGAAGAACTGCCCGACCCCGGATTACTGGTGGAACCGGCTCCGATGAGCGCACCGTCTTTTGCAGCACCCCAATCAGCCGGCCCCGATCCAAAATTGATTGCCGCCGGTATCGTGGCCGCTTTGGCCGCTGTCCTATTAGTTGTGGTAATTGTTTCACGGCGCAAATAAGCCGCACCCCTTAATCGGAATCGTGGCCGTAGCCGAGCGCCGGTCACGATACGAGCTAAGCGGTCTAAGTCAAAGTTGAGTCTTTAGCCGGGGCATAATGACTAATGCCCGGCTAAAGACTCGTTCAAAAAATAACCTTATATCCACCCCTATGCGCCCACTGCTCTCACTTTGAATGGGTAGGCGTATCACAATTTTCTTGGATTGGCCCAACAAGACTCTGTTGGGCTCGAATTTAGGTCCTGCTGAACCGATTTTTTCCCTGCCAGGTTGATTGCTGGCCTGACCTCAGTATAATTAGGGGAACAATGGGTCTCGGTGCAATCGGACGGCTAACTGAGGCCTGGTAACAGACAAGATACGTCCAAGGAATATGACGGGTGTGACAATCTTTGCGTACAGCGATGTGTTGCATTTGGTTGAGGCTGCTGTTGGCGGAAGGGGAGGATTTGATTTCAGCGGCAAAAACTTAAGTGGCGCAAACCTGAGTTTGACCAATCTAATCCAGGCCGATTTTAGACAAGCTAACTTAACCGGCGCTTTTTTAAGCGGAGCGGATCTATCCTTTGCTAATTTTAGTCGGGCCAATCTGAGTGAAGCCAATTTGGTCCGGACTAATTTGCGGATGGCTTATTTTCGCTACGCCTACCTGAGTGGGGCCGACCTTTTTCGAGCCAACCTGACCATGGCCGATTTGAGAAACGCCGATTTGACCGAAGCTTATCTGGATGAAGTCAATCTGCGCGCCGCTAAATACAATCATGCCACCAAATGGCCCGAAGATTTCGATGTTAGGTGCAGCTTTGCAATTTATGTAGACTAATCCTCTGGACTCTTAATAAATGAAAAAAATACCGTTGGTAGGGCTAACCCTATTTGGCTGTCTGACCCTCTTTTTTCTTCATCTTGTTTTTTCTGCTAACCCCGCTGTTGCGACCGAACCGATAACACCCACGCCCACCGCTAATTCAACCTCTGATGCCCCCTCATCTTTACGATGTCGTATTGCCCAAGGCGAAGCATGCGAGATTTTTGATAAATTAACTCACCGCCCGCTTGGCGTGGCCGACCCGGCTTTGAGCTTACAACTCTATCCGGTCCCAAAAGCCAGTGGTGTGCCAACCTATACCCTTGTTTCCATCGCTTTTCCTATTCCCGTCGAACCGGACTCGGTCACGGACCGTTCTTTTTACCTTACTCAGGCGGGCCGGCCTATCGAGGGCACGGTCGATTATATTCACGGCAGCCGCACGGTGGTTTTTTATCCGGCTAGCCCCCTTCTGCCAAACCATACTTATGCGGCCAGAGCCACTCGCGGCATTCGATATCTATCGGGAATATCGCTGGAGCAGGATATTTTATGGGAGTTTACCACCACCACCGGCGCATCTCTATTCTCAGATGAACCCTCCGTTGCCAATATTCCGTCCTTCGGCAATATGAAGATTTACTTTGGCGACTTGCATTCGCATTCGCTTTATTCTGATGGGTGGGGAACGCCGCTAGAAGCGTATCAAACGGCCAGAGCCCGTGGTCTGGAATTCTTCGCGCTCAGCGAGCATGGCTTTATGCTGACCCAAGCCGAGTGGAACAGTTTACAGCAAATTGCCGATTCGGTGACGGTGAATGGCCAATTTATTGGCATCCGTGGTTTTGAGTACACCGGTTACAAAGGCCATCTCAACGTCTTTAATACCGAAACCTTTGTCCACCGCAATGATCCCCAATATGATACCCAGGCAGAATTCTACAATTGGTTACTCGGCCAACCCAACGTCATTGCTCAATTCAACCACCCCTCGGCCGACAATCCTCCGGACTTCAACTTTAACAATTTTGCTTATTATCCGGCGCTCGATCACAAAATTGTTTTACAGGAGTTGAGCAGCCCCACCGAATTTTTTCGCAGTCTCAACAACGGCTGGCATCTGGGCTCCGTCGGCAACTCCGACGCGCATTTCAAAGATTGGGGTTGGCGAAGAATGGGCATTGTGGCTCCAAACTTGACCCGAAGCGAGGTGTTCAAAGCGCTGGCAGCCAGACGCACCTTTTTTGCCTCGCCCAACTACTTGGTGTTAGCTGTGGTGATGCAAGCCAATGGCTATTGGATGGGATCGGCCGTACCCAATACGAGCCAACTCAATTTTAACATCCATGCCCATGATCCCTCGCCCAGCGGCAAAACCCTGCATTTAAAGTTGTACGAGAATGGCAAACTTAAAACGCAGACCAGTATCTCCAGCCGTTCGTCATACTACTGGACGCCCTCAGTTTCGGCCAAGTTGGGGAATTACTATTACGTTGAAGCCTATTACGACGATTGGTCGTATTCGGCCTATACCAGTCCCGTCTGGGTTGAGCGTTTGCCTGTGGCTGAGGCAGGGCCGGCCTTAATTGTCCCCATCGACTCGATTGTCGCTTTGAACGGCTCGGCCAGCTATGATCCCGATCAGGACGCGCTTGTCTATCAATGGAGCCAGCAAAGCGGTCCGGCCGTTAGCCTCAACGACAAGACGGTGGCTAAGCCCACCTTCACGGCGCCCCATATTCCCACCAACCTGGCCTTTCAATTAACCGTGGCCGATCCCGGCGGCTTAACCGCGGCCGATACGGTATCTGTTCAAGTGACGGATCGCCCCATGCTCCGTATTTCAAAAACGGGTCCCAAACAGGCGGAGCCAGGCCAGTTAATTACTTACAAGCTCAAAGTAACGAACATCGGCGCCTCACCGGCCACGAATGTGACGGTAACGGATCGAGTCCCCACGGGAGCCAACTACGTTAGCGGCGGCGACTCCCTCAACAATGGCGTTGTGACGTGGACCATACCGACGATTCCGGCCAATGGCGGAGTGGTCGAAGTGTCCTTCTCGGTCACCACCAACGGCGCCATTGCGAATGTTGATTATGGAGCAACCTGCGCCAATTGCTTTGCAGCGCAAGGTACGGTTCCGATTTTGACCAATGGTCAAAGAACCTATTTACCTATTCTTAAGCGCAATCGCTAGGGAATAAATCGGTAAACTATCTAATGGTATGAGTTTATCACACGAGGAGTATTGTAATGAGTAACAGTTATTTTCAAGATCAGGCTTTTACATTTGATGACGTGCTGTTGCTGCCCGGCTTTTCCGAGGTCTTGCCGCACGAAATCCAGGTTCAAACCTACTTTGTCCGCGATATAAAACTGAATATCCCGGTTGTTTCAGCCGCGATGGACACCGTCACCGAGAGCCGGTTGGCCATTGCCTTAGCCAGAGAAGGCGGCATTGGCGTTATCCATCGTAACATGCCCATCGAAAGCCAGGCCGACGAAGTTGACCTGGTTAAGCGGTCCGAGGCGGGTATGATCACTCACCCCATCACCCTTTCCCCGGACAACTCTTTAGCCGAAGCCGAAGAGATTATGGCCCGCTACCACATTTCCGGCATTCCCATTACCGACTCCCAAGGAACAGGCCGGCTGGTCGGTATTTTGACCAATCGCGATATGCGTTTCGTCCGGGATTGGCATCAGCCCATTTCCAGTTATATGACCGCTCGTAACTTGGTAACGGCTCCAATCGATACCACTCTGGAAGAGGCTGAAGAGATATTGCAGCGTCATAAAATCGAAAAATTACCCCTCGTCGATGAGGCCGGTACGTTGAGAGGTTTGATTACCTTCAAAGATATTAGCAAAAAACGTGACTATCCCCGCGCCGCCGTTGACCAGCAGGGGCGGCTGAGGGTCGCCGCCGGTATTGGCGTAGGCGATGATTACCGCGAACGGCTGGCCGCCCTAAACAAAGCCGGGGTCGATGCCGTCGTGGTCGATACTGCTCACGGCCACTCCCGCAAAGTGATCGATGCCATCAGTTGGATTCGCAGCAACTATCCCGATCTGCCCGTGGTGGGCGGCAACGTCGCTACCGCTGAAGGAGCGCGTACCATCATCGAATCCGGCGCGGAAGCCATCAAAGTCGGCGTTGGGGCCGGTTCAATCTGTACCACCCGCATTATCGCCGGCGTCGGCGTACCGCAGCTAACGGCCATTGTGGAATGCGCCAAAGCCGCCGGCGATTACAATGTCCCGGTCATCGCCGACGGCGGCATCAAATATTCCGGCGACGCTGTCAAAGCTCTGGCCGCCGGCGCTAACTGCGTCATGTTGGGGAGTATGCTGGCCGGTGTTGAGGAATCGCCCGGTGAAATTATCGTCTACGAAGGCCGCCCCTATAAAGATTATCGGGGCATGGGCAGCTTGGGCGCGATGAGCCAGTTCAGCAAAGATCGCTACGGCACCGGCCAAAAATCTGACAGCGGCAAAACCGTACCGGAAGGCATCGAAGGCCGGGTGCCCTACAAAGGCAAGCTGGCCGATTTTATCTACCAATTTGTCGGCGGTATTCGCTCCGGGATGGGCTATGTGGGGGCCAGTCATTTGGATGAACTCCGCACCAAGGCCAAATTTATCTCCATTAGCAACGCCGGGCTGCTGGAAAGCCATCCACACAGCGTCGCCCTAACTAAAGAAGCACCCAACTACAGCCCGCGCCGTTCTTAACGACATTTGCGATAACCCTCCCTTTATGCTATGATCTAATCCCAGAGTGTAAATTCAGGGGGAAAATGTCTCGGATTTGTACCTGGCCTAAAAGGATAACTTTCTTTAATTGCAGCGACAATGCCTGGTTCGTTTAGAATCAGGCATTTTTATGTGCGTAGGTCATTTTACAGGTAACAGCTACTTATTGTCGTCGATAAATCGCAATCTGGCGGGTTGAAGTGCTGTTACCTGGATTACTCAATAAATGATGTGAGGAGTTTATGTCCAACCTAATGTTACCCGGTCTGGTCGATGTTCATACCCATTTGCGCGTGCCCGGTGGAGAACACAAAGAGGATTTTGCCACCGGTACTGCGGCGGCTCTGGCCGGGGGCATCACCACCGTTTTGGCGATGCCCAACACTACCCCCCCTCTGACCACACCGGCGGTCTTGGAAGAGACTCTTCAAAAAGCCCAACGTTCTATCCTATGTGACGTTGGGCTTTTTGCTGGAGCCAGCCCGGAACAGATTGAAGGCGTGATCGAGTTGAGCCGTTACACCGTCGCCCTCAAAATCTATCTTAACGACACCTTCGGCCCGCTGCGGGTTGAGGATTTGCCCACGCTCAACGCCTGTTTTCGGCTGTGGCCCCGTCAGAAGCTCATCGCCATGCATGCTGAAGGGCAGAGCGTAGCCGTTGGCATCGGATTGGCGGCGGCCTACCAGCGGCCGGTGCATTTTTGCCACATCAGCCGCAAAGAAGAGATCGAGCTCATTGCCGCCGCCAAAGCCCAACGCCTGCCCGTTACCTGTGAAGTTACACCGCACCACCTCTTCCTGACCGAGGCCGACGCCGAGCGCCTGGGCCCCTTAGGCGATATGCGCCCCCGGCTGGCCACGGCCAAAGATGTGGCGGCGTTGTGGGCCCACATCCACTCCACCATCGACTGCATCGCCACCGATCACGCGCCCCACACCTTGGAGGAAAAGCAGTCGGACAGCCCGCCGCCCGGTGTGGCCGGCTTGGAGACGTCGCTGCCGTTGATGCTAACCGCTGTTAAGGAAGATCGGCTCGATCTGGACCGGCTCATCAAACTTATGGCAATCAACCCTCGCCGTATTTTCAAGCTGCCGCTTCAAGCTGACACCCATATCGAAGTCGATCCTGAGGCCGAGTACAGTCTGTCAAATGATGGGTTGCAAACCAAATGCGGCTGGACGCCCTTTGTCGGGATGAACGTTGTCGGTCGCGTTCGACGCGTGGTGCTGCGGGGGGTAGAGGTTTATAAAGATGGTCAAATCACTGCCGAACCCGGTAGTGGCCAACTATTAATATAGAGAAGGAGATAATTATGCTTCGAGAAGAAACCAAACTTCAACCACTATTTAATTTTGACGAACTGACGACCCCGCCCTTAATGGGTAACGGTTTAACCGGCAAGGACGTCATTTCGGTGTCGCAGTTTAACATGGACAAAATTGATTATGTTTTTGCCCGGGCCAGGGAAATGCGCGAGATGGTTAATCGAGTGGGCGCGGTGGATTTGCTCAAAGGCTTCGTGCTGGCCTGCCTCTTCTACGAGCCGAGCACCCGGACCAGTTCGTCATTCATCTCGGCAATGGAGCGGTTGGGCGGCGGTATTATTCCGATTACGCAAGGGGTGCAGTTTAGTTCCGTCAGCAAAGGTGAAACGCTGGCCGATACCATTCGGACACTGGAGCAGTACGCCGACGTCATTGTGATGCGCCATCCCGAACTGGGAGCCGCGCAAGTAGCCGCAGATTACGCCAAGGTGCCCATCATTAACGCCGGCGACGGTACCGGCGAACACCCGACCCAGGCCCTGCTGGATCTATTCACTATCCAGGAAGAGTTGGGACGCATCGATGGCTTAAAAATCGCGATGGTCGGCGACTTGCGTTACGGGCGCACCGTTCACTCGCTCACCCGGCTGTTGATGCAGTACGATGTTAGCCTACGCTTTGTCTCACCCGAAATTTTGCGGCTGCCGTTGACGCTGATGAACGATGTCATCGACTCCGGTATCAACGTACGCGAAACACACGACGTGGCCGATGTCATCGAAAACGCCGATGTTCTCTACGTCACCCGCGTTCAAAAAGAACGTTTCACCGATTTGGTCCAGTACGAAGAGGTCAAAGATCACTATGAAATTACGACCGAAATTATGGAGAAAGCCAAGCAGAAGATGATCGTTATGCACCCCTTCCCCCGCGTCGGTGAAATTCACTACAACGTCGATACCGATCCGCGTGCGGCTTATTTCCGCCAGACTAAGAACGGCATGTACATTCGGATGGCGTTGCTGGCGGCCGTGTTAGGGCGGGCGTAACTTCCCGCTCTTCGGTCCGCAGCGAGGGCGCGTTATCGACCAGATTTTGCCTTACCGTATAGAGCGCAAAAGAGGCACAGCGTTCGCAGAGGTTTTTCTTTGCGATCTTTGTGCCTCTTTTATATTTTCTATGGTTGAAACGTTTTTGATTAGGAGTTCGCTGTAATTGGTGACACAATTACCGGATCAAACGAAAAGACCGGCCCATCCAGGCAGGTGAGCCAGCCCCCCCCTACCTCACAACTGCCACACAACCCGATGCCACAGCGCATATGGGCTTCCCAGGCCACCTGCACCGGGATCTCTTCCGCCGCACATACTGCCGCCACCGCCCGCAGCATGCCGGTAGGGCCGCACGTGCAAACCACCGTGGGCCGCGTGGTCGACGCAGCCAGAATGGGCGGGATGGCGTCGGTCACCAAGCCGCGGATGCCGGTTGATCCATTCTCGGTAGTCAGCCACACCGCCGCGCCAATGGTTTTAAAATCGTTGACGAGCAGTAGGTCCGCTTCCTTTTTAGCGCCGATGATCATCGACACCTGATAATCCAGCGTCAGCGCTTGCCGGGCCAAAAAGAGCAGCGGTGCTACCCCATACCCCCCTCCAATGAGCAGCACGTGGGGCTTGCCTTTAGAATTTACCGGCAGGGTATACCCTCGACCCAGCGGGCCCCGTATCCAAATCGAGTCGCCAATTTGGAGTTGGTGCAGGGCGTGACTCAGCGGGCCAACATCGGCAATGGTCAGGCTAACCGGATTGGCCGCGGCCAGGCTAAAGGGCTTGTCTTCATGACCCGGCAGCCAGGCCATCACAAATTGGCCGGGCTTGGCGTCGAGTTTACCGTCTAAGACAAAGGTTTTGGTTGAGGCGTTTTCTATTTTTATGTCTACAATTTTTAGAGGTTTGGGTAAGGGGGTGTAATTCATTCTTAGCTCTATCAGGCTGCATCGGGTAGGTAAGTTGTAACTTGGACGTCCGCTTTGGAATTCTCTGTTTTTGTACTCACTGAATATGTTCCAAGGGAACGGGCTAGTGCCACATTAATAAAAGTATTGAGGCTCACCCCATCCTGCTCTGCTGCCTCAGCTAGTTCTCGGTGCAAAGATTTAGGGACTCGAACAACAAACTTTCCACTATAACTTTCTCCAGAACGCGGCTTAGGAACAGTTTGACTGTCTGCCAGGGCAGTTTCGATCCAACTGATCATCGCATCTTTAATCATTTCCTCCAACTCCGCAAAGGTGTTGGATTCAGTCATACAACCTGGTAATTCAGCCACCTGAGCAAACCAGACAACGGTTCCATCTTCCTCAACATCCTGAATAACCTCAATTGTATAAGGTAAAGATAGATAATAATCCAGTTTTTCTTGCTGGGTTTTTGAGATAGACTGTGTCATACAAGACCCTTTACTATGTTTCTAGATCATCCAATATCTCAAGTAGGTGTTGAACATAAATTGCTTTTACAAAAGGCCGCTTGAATGGAACTGTAATTCTATAAGTTTTGTGCGTAACCAGAGTATAGACAAAATGACTTGTGCCTTTATTCGCCTGTCGTCGTTCAAAACCATACCAACTCAAGATTTTATCAATTTCTTCAAACCTGACACTTTTCTGATTCTGTCGAATTTTCTGAAGAAGTTTTTCTTTTTTGGTCATGAAGTTCTAGTACTAAATATAGTATTATTTTAGCCGCAAATTGGATTTGAGTCGAAATTACTAGTGGTTCTTTAATGAGATATCACGGATACTAGAATAGCCATAACTTTCCATAAACTCAACCAACTCCTGCCCAATCTCCTGCATCGCGGCTACGCCTCGATAATAAACCGCCGAGCCTACCCCGACTACTGTCGCGCCGGCCATAAGCATCTCGGCCGCATCGCGACCGGTGGAGATGCCGCCTGTGCCGATGATCGGCACCGAAACGGCTTTGGCGATTTCATACACACAGCGTAGGGCAATCGGTTTGAGGGCCGGGCCGGAGACGCCGCCCACGTTGTTATGCAGCAACGGTTGCCCCGCAGCGGCGTCGATGACCATGCCGGGCATGGTGTTGATGGCGGTAATCGCATCCGCCCCGGCTTCGACGACAGCGGCGGCAATGCGGGCGATATCCGGCACATTCGGGGCCAGTTTAATCGAGATGGGACAAGTAACAGCCTGGCGCACCGAGTCGGTCACAGCGGCGGCGCTGTCAATCGCGCCGGCAAAAGGCGTGCCGAACTCATCGCCGACGTTGGGGCAGGAGATATTGACCT
>JAGRCC010000246.1 GCA_020433785.1 Anaerolineae bacterium | reverse complement strand
AAGACATTGCCGAGACCGAGGTCCGCAACCAGGTCAATGCGCTGGCCGGCCGCAATGTTTCAAACGGTGCTCTGGTCGCGATGGATGTTGAAACCGGCCAAATTTTGGCGATGGTCGGCAGCAAAGATTTTCGGGATGAAGCGATCAGCGGGCAGATCAATATGGCCCTTAGCCCGCGCCAGCCCGGCTCTACCATGAAGCCGCTGACCTACCTGGCTACCTTTGAAAAACTGGGCTGGACTCCCAGCACGCTGATCATGGATGTGCCGGTTAAATTCCCCGATGGCGCCGGCAACGTCTACGAGCCGAACAACTACGACGATAAATTCCACGGGCCGGTCTCGCTGCGAGTCGCGCTGGCCAACTCTTACAATATTCCGCCGATCAAGGCGCTGCAAGCGGTGGGAGTCGATTCGCTGCGAGAGATATCGTCCCGGCTGGGCATCACCACTCTCACCCAGGATTACTACGGTCTGTCGTTAACCTTGGGCAGCGGCGAAGTGCCTCTAATCGAGATGACCGAAGCCTACCAGGCCATGGCCAACGGCGGGGTGCGGGTTCCGCCTACCAGCATTCTGCAAATTACCGACGGCCTGGGCCGGGTCATCGAACCGCCCCGGCCGCAGCCCAAACAGGTGCTCAATCCGGCTCACGCCTACTTGATCACCGACATTCTGGCCGACAACCAGGCCCGCTCGATCTCCTTTGGTGAAAACAGCTACCTGCATCTGTCGCGCCCGGCGGCAGCCAAAACCGGAACGACCAACGACTTCCGCGATAACTGGACCATCGGCTACACGCCCGATATTGTCACCGGCGTGTGGGTGGGCAATGCCGACCGGACGCCGATGATCGATATTAGCGGGCTGGCCGGGGCCGGGCCAATCTGGCACAACTTTATGGAACAGGCGATCCAGGGCCGGCCGGTAAAAGAGTTCGAGCGCCCGTCGACGATTGTCGCCTTGGAAGTTTGCGCCGATTCCGGCACGCTGCCGAGCGAGGCTTGCCCCGAACGCCGCACCGAGTTGCTCTATAAAGATCAGCCGCCGCTCGGTCCGGAACACGATATTCACCAACTGATCGAGATCGATTTGAATACCGGGCTGCGGGCCAATGAATTTTGCCGGACTCACGTCGAAAAACGTTACTTCCGCGTCTATCCGCCCGATGGCTGGGAATGGGCCGTTGCTAACGGCTTTGAGCAGCCGCCTACGGACTATTGCCCTTCAACCAATATTGTGGCCAACATTACCAGCCCGCTCGACGGCAGCACTATTCGCGATAAAGTGGCGCTGGAAGGCTCGGCGGTGGCCGCCAACTTTTCTCATTATCTGATCGAATTTGGCGTTGGCACCAACCCACAGGCCTTTGCGACGGTGTTAGGGCCGGTCAGCCAGCTCAAAGAGCAGGGCAATTTAGGCACTTTCGACACGACCCAGGTGGAGAATGGCCCTTATACGCTGCGCTTGGTCGTGTTCGATCACAACGGCGGCTCGGTTGAATCGCGTATTCGGGTTTTAGTCGACAACGCACCGACGCCCACCGTTGTCGTTGCTTCGCCGACCGCCACCAGCAGCCCAATGTTGCAGCCATCGGCCACCTCGACGCTAATACCGCCGACCCAAACACCGACCGCCACCCTTATTCCGGCAACCGAAACGCCAACCCTTCAACCCACTGTCGAGACGCCCAGCCCCGAACCAACCATCGAACCAACGATTGAGCCGACCGCTACGCCAACTATTGCCGCCACCACCGAACCATTACCCGAATTCTCGCCGGAGCCGGTCGTCGAGCCGGAAATACAAGGAACCGTGGAGTTTTGAACTTTTATTCAGGCAGCTGTTTTCTCAGCTTCCCTTCATCTATGACTCATCTATGAGTCATACTATTAATAGTACTGTGTAACTACTGAGCCACGTCAGACCTAATCGATTCTCAATCCTGTTTTGACCTAAATATTGTTTCAATAAGCCCGATGCATTGTATCGCCTATCGTTTAGAAACCAGTCAGGTCGGGCGTATCGTTAAATTCATTGGATAAAAAAGCAAGCTATGGATAGACCTATTGCCATCGAAAAAGCCCGATCCGTTTTGATTTTGACCGCGGCCTTGGTGATGATTGTGACCTGGGGTATTGGCGCCACCGGCTGGACCAAAGGCCTTGGCATTGTGACCTTCGTGGGCCTCGGTTCGGTTATCATTAGTGTCATGCTGGCTCGAAGTATTTTGCCGGGGGCGGTGGCCCATCTTTTTAGCCTGATCATTGGGATCGGCTGGTCTTTTTGGGTGACCAGCCGCCTATTACCAGCCACCTACACCTGGCCGGAGCGCTGGCAAAATCTGGCTTTCCGCTTGCAAAGCTGGTACGAGCGGGCAATGGAGGGCGGCACCAGCTACGATAACCTGATGTTTATCTTCCAAATGGGCGTTATCATCTGGGTAACCGGCTATCTGATGGTTTGGTTCTTGTTCCGATCCGGTAAAGTTTGGCCGGCGATTGTGCCGGGCGGGTTGGTGTTACTGATCAACCTCTATTACGCCCCCAATGATATCAGCTTTTGGTTTATCGTCTATCTGATGGTATCCCTGCTGCTGGTGGTGCGGTTCAACCTCTTTAGCCAGCAGAATAAGTGGCGGTCGGAAGGCGTCTTTTTCCGGCCTGATATCAGTCTCGACTTTCTGCGCGACGGCTTCATCTTCTCTGTGCTGATTATCGCCTTTGCCTGGTTTACGCCGCCCATCGTCGATGCCAAAACCCTGGGGTTGTTCGATGATTTTGAAGGCTCCTGGCGCGATATGCAGGGCGAATGGAACCGGATGTTTGCCGATTTGAACTATCGGGACCGGCGCGTGTTTGACTCGTTTGGAGCCTCGCTGAAGCTGGGCGGCCCCCGGCAGTTAACGGATGACCCGGTGATGGATGTCAAAGTGGAGGGGGTTGGCCGCTATTGGCGAGCCGTGGTGTATGATTACTACAGCGGCGACGGCTGGATCACCCGCAACGAAGATCGAGCGGACTTTGGTGCGGGCGATAAGGTTGCCTTACCCATCTTTGAAGCCCGGGACGTGGTTACACAAACATACACCTATCTTCGCAGCGGGTCTTCTGTTCTCTACGCGATGGCCAACCCGATTGACCTGGATCGCTCGGCTAAGGTCACATTTAGCGCCTTGCCCGATATCGAAACGGCCAAAACGCTTAGTCCTAACTGGTCCGAAGTGACCGATCCGTGGGCTGAAGAAATCACCTATATGCGCAGCAACGCCACCATCGATCGGGATGAAAACTATCAGGTGGTGTCAGCCGTAAGCCGGGCATCCATCAGCGATCTCCAAGGTACCGGTAATGATGATCCGGTCTGGATTACCGAGCGATACCTGCAACTGCCCGACTCGATTACGCGGCGTACCCGCGATTTGGCAGTAGAGCTCACCGAACCTTACGACAATAACTTTGATAAGGCCCGCGCTATAGAACGCTATCTACGCCAGGAAATAACCTACAATGAGGGCATTTCGGCCCCGCCGGCCGGGGTTGACAAAGTTGACTACATCCTCTTTAACGCTAAAGAGGCCTACTGCGATTATTACGCTACATCGATGATCGTGATGCTACGCTCGGTGGGGATTCCGGCTCGATTTGCGGCCGGATTCGCCCGAGGCGCATTTGACTCCGAGGCGGGCGTCTATCACGTGCTCAACAAAGATGCCCACTCTTGGGTTGAAGTCTATTTTCCCCAATATGGCTGGATCGAATTTGAACCCACCGCCGCCCAACCCAACATCATTCGCCCCACGTCGCCGGAAGGCGAGGGTAGTTTTTCTTCAGGGTCCTTGCGGCCGGACACCGGCCCCGATTTGGAGGAGAACTTGCCCGGCGGTCAGGGAGACAACATCCCCATCGATGACGAAGCCTTCGCCGGTGACGGTCCGTTCGCCTTCAACATTCCCTTTCTCGGTAGCCAAATTAGCGTGTCACGCTCAACGGTCAACAGCAGCGTGGTGGTGGTTGGACTAATCGTCATTGCCGGGGCTGTGGCCGGGGGGCTGTGGTGGCGCAATCAGACCCAGATCAAACCCGGCGAAAGTGTAGCCTCTCTTTACGCCCGCATGATCAAAATCGCCGGGTGGATGGGGCTGGCGATGCGACCCTGGCAGACTCCCTACGAGCAAGCGGCCCTATTGCAGCACACCCTGCCCACCTGCCAGCGCGAGATCTACAGCATCACCAACGAATATGTCCACCATACCTTCAGTCCCCCCAAAAACGGATCCGTGCCGGATGAATCTGACTATAAGTTGAACCAGCCCTACAGCAGCTATGCTGCCTGGCACCGGCTCAGACCGATGATGCTGAGATCAGCCGTGCGCAAGCGCTTACCCCGCTGGTTGCGGAAATAACAAAAAGGACAGGTTGGAAAATCACAACCTGTCCTTAATTTTTTTACAGTCAGTTTACTGCTTTAAGCCGCTGCTTGACTGACCTCGCGTCCGGCGTACTGGCGCTGGTAATAAGCCTGGTAATGGCGACCCTCTTTGATTTTGCGCCACCAATCCTCATTATCAACATACCATTTGACCGTCGCTTCGATGGCTTGCTCGAAGTTATATTTATTTTTCCAGCCCAGTGTTTCAATTTTGCTGCAATCCAACGCATAGCGCCGGTCGTGGCCGGGGCGGTCGGTAATAGGTTGGATCAGACTTTCGGGCTTACCCAGCAGTTTTAAGATGAGCTTAGTCATGGCGATGTTGGTGGTTTCAGTTCCGGTGCCCAGGTTATAAATTTCGCCCAGTTTACCTTTGCGCAAGACCGTGTCGATGCCCTCGCAGTGGTCCTGCACATACTGATAATCACGCATCTGTAAGCCATCGCCGTACAGCGGTAGCGGTTTGTTGTCGAGCGCGTTGGTGATAAAAACGGGCACAACTTTCTCCGGGTATTGGTACGGGCCGATATTATTGCTGCCGCGAGTAATCGTGACCGGCAACCCAAAGCTGGTGTAATATGCCAAACACATCAGGTCGCCGCCGGCCTTGGCCGCGGAGTAAGGGCTGCGCGTATGAAGCCGATCGGTTTCCACCGAACGCCCTTCCAACACCTGACCGTAAACCTCATCGGTGCTGATTTGGTGATAGCGCTCGATCTGATACTTTTTCGCCGCTTCCAGCAGCACAAACGTGCCGTAAACATCGGTTTGAATGAATCCGCCCGGCTCCATCAAAGAGCGATCGACGTGTGTTTCTGCGGCAAAATTGACAATCGTATCGATATCGTACGTCTGCATCGCCTGGTCAACAGCGGCGGCGTCACAGATATCGCCTTGAACAAAATGGTAGCGCGGATCGGCGGCGACGGGAGCCAGATTATCTAAATTCCCCGCGTAGGTCAATTTATCATAAACCACCACGTTGACATCGCTATATTTGCCTAACATGAGATGAACAAAATTGGATCCGATGAAGCCTGCTCCACCGGTCACTAATATATTTTTCATACAGATTTCCTCCGAGACGAGATAGCCTTGATAGGGCAAAGGTGCATTATAGCTCGAATTTTACAATACGGCCTAATTATCATTTCAAGCATAAACTGAAACCGTGGGATTTCAATGTGAAGTGAGTAAGGAAACAGTTAGAATTTTGGGCGTCAAGTCATTAATTGGTTCGGGGGATAATTTTGATGTTGCCCCAATCGCCGACCTCGGCGTAAACAATGCCTTTTTCAAAAATCTGCGCTCGAAACTTCCGACTCTGGTATTCCAGATCATACTCTTTGGTTAGCCGCTCGCCCAGGTTTTGCTGCTTGGCGATTTTGTAAAACCCGGCTGCCGGGTTAAGGGGAATGATCAGCGGCTGGCCCACCAGGGCCACGGTCTCTTCTAAAGACAGCGGCGGTTCGCTCACTTCATCGCCGGTGCCGCCCTCTTGGTCTTGGGTTTCTTCCTCAGCCTCAGTTAGCATCAAGGTGCGTTGAAAGACAATGTAAAAGGAGTGGTGGCCCCAGGTATTGCCGATTTCCTCATCGGCGTGGTCGGTTCTCAAGCCGGCCACCCGTTCGCTTGGCAGCGCGTCATCGATCGCTACCGTGGCTCGATTGGACGACCACAGCGGAAAATTCGTACCGGCCTCGTTGGCGGGTTTATCAACCACAGCGAAAACCGGCGCTGTGTTACCTTGCGTCAACACTAAACGAGAGCCATTGATCCGCCGCCCATCTTCATCGAGGACATCGCAATAAATGTGATGGTTGCCCATATTTTCCGTGCCAGTCAAGTGATGGATGCCCACCACCCGCCAATATTTCTTGATGCCTAACGGCACACTGATCTCGTTTATTTTTTTAATAGCCACGCCATATCGCTCGGCATTATGAAAAATTGGTTCTTTGCTTATGACTTTGGTTAGAAATATTCGGTTATAATCGGGAAGCGCCACAATTTTTCTCCTTGTAGTGGTTAGGCGTAACGGTTCAGGCAGGTCATTTCATAGCCGAAGGCGAGAAATCCCTCCCTACAACGTCAGGTTGTAGGTCCTTGCTAGGGATTTCTCGCTCATTCGTCGCCTGAAATGACATGTTGGCTGAGTAGTTACCAATTAAACGTTAATTTTTCTCCTCGACGATAATATTAATAATCTTATCACCGGGGGGTGCATCCACGTCTTGCTGCGGATCACGCGGCGTAATTTGCTCAACAACGTCCATCCCTTCGACAACCTGGCCGATGATGGTGAAGTTGGCGTTCAAATTGGGGGTGGGCGCGTACGTGATAAAAAACTGGCTGCCGTTGGTGTTCGGACCGCTGTTAGCCAGCGCCACCAGCCCCGGCTCGTCGAACGAGCGCGCCGGCGTTACTTCATCGCCGCAGCGATAGCCGGGAAAACCAACGCCGGTACCGGTCGGGTCGCCCCCTTGGGCCACAAAGTCGGGCAAAACGCGGTGGAAGGTGCCATCTTCGTACCAGCCCTGCTCGGCCAAAAAGGCAAAGCTGTTGACATTGACCGGGGCCGTATCCGGAAACAGTTCAACCACAATATCGCCTTTCTCGGTTTGGATGGTAGCCGTATACGCTTTTTCGGGATCGATAACTTGCTCCGGCCGTTCAAACCAGTTGTCGCGCAGGGCCATCAGTTTGCTAAACGCTTCCAACCCTTGATATGACAGGCCAAAGGCCTGGGCCGGATAAATAACTCGATTGACCACCAACGTGGGCGTACTGTTGATATCAGCGCCAACAGCTTGCTCTACTTCGGCCATCACGAGCGGCGTATAGGTCCCATCTTCTAATTCACTTTTAAACTGCTCGATGTCCGCCACACCGACCTGCTCGGCGTAACCGGCTAATACTTCAATCATATCCGATTCCGGCAAAGAGTTCCAGTCGTCCTGGGTTTCAAAGAGCAGGTCGTGCATTTCCCAGAATTTACCTTGCGCGCCGGCCGCTTCAGCCGCCTCAGCCGTAATCCGGGCGTTGGCGTGAATATTGAGCAAAGGAAGGTGGCGAAAGATAATGCGCATATCATCGCCGTAATCTGCTTTGAGTTGCTCCAACACGGGAGACATAGCTTTACAGCCCGGTCATTGAAAATCGCCGTACTCGATCACCGTGATCGCGGCGGTGTCCGGCCCCAAGGCCCAATCATCTTCGTCCGGGGCCGGCAGCGACCTATTATCCGGAATATCAATTGGCTCACAGACAGCGGGTGGCGAAGCCGCCACAGCCGGCGCTGAGGCAATCGCGGTTTCTTCTTCCGTGGCCTCGGTGGTAGCCATCTCGTCGACAGCTTCATCCGTCGTCGGAGCCGCTTCGGCTTGAGAGTCAGCCGCCGTCTCGGTCTCGGCCGGCTCAAGGGCTGTAGGGGCGGCCGCGCCACCGCAAGCCGCCAGCGCGAGCGCCGTCGCCAGACACAACAGCCCCCCGACTGCCGCTCGCCGTGTAAAAAATAAGTTAGTCATTATCTTTATTCCTTAAAGGGTGTAATATTTAGAATGTAACTATTTTACCATAAACCGGTTACAGATCGAAGTCCAAAAAAAAGCCCACTCGCTGGGTATCGAGCGGGCGCAGGGTACCGTCATCTTACCCCTTAATGGACCACCACCAATGTCCCCGGATTATCGAACGAAGAAACGACCTGCGTCTCGCCCAGCGGGACCACCGGATCAGCCCATTCAAACAGCTCTTTTGAATTGTCGATGCTGAGATTGACGCAGCCGTGGCTCATTGGCTGGCCGAAGTTGTTGTGCCAATAAGCGCCGTGGAGAGCGTAGCCGCCGTAAAAATACATGGTGTAAGGCACTTCCGGTAAATAATAATCGGCGCCGATCATCACCGTCGACTCCAGCTTCCAGTAAATATTGAACTGGCCGGTCACGGTCGGCGTATCGGGCAGGCCGGTTGACGACTCAAACGCCTTGACCGGGACATTCCCTTCCCAGGACGTCACGCGCTGGTTGGCGATATCAACCTCAATCCACTTTTCGTCAGGAAAAGCCGGTTGGTAGGCCAGCAGCGTTTCATCCACCGGCACAAACAAGCGGACCCCGTCCATTATCTCTTCAGCCGGGCCAACCAATTGCAGCAGATCAAGTGCCGGTGTTGTTTGGGCTGCTCCATCCAGCATAACCGGCGGAATATCGAGCGGCGGCAGTTGGTTTTCTTCCAGCGGAGTGAACGGATCGTCGGTTTCAAGCGTTTCCGCCAGCTTGCTGTTTTCCAAAATGATGGTGTCGGCCTTCGAGGTGAAATTTGGCGAGGCCGCCGTTTCAGGCTCAGCTTTCATCGGCGCAACCTGTTCGAGCGGCGTCTCAACAAACAGCGCTTTCGCCTCAACCGGCGCCGGTTCGAGGCCGGGTAGTTGAGCCGGCTCTGACATCCAGGCGGCCAGCGTTTCATCGGGCACGGTAATCAGATACCAGATGGCCGAGCTAAACAGAACGGTAACGCCGATAATCAGCAGCACCAACGTCAACGGCGCAATGTTTCGCCGCGCCCGCTGCGCCAAGGCCGCCTTTCTAGCCCGCTTTTGAGCTTCATCTCCCTGCAAAAACTGAGCGCGGATGAAGTCATCGGGCAGTTCGGTTTCGGCGTGGCTGGCCTGAACGGCTTCGTCTGACTCAATGGCCTCCGTACTTAGCCGCGATCCGGTGGGATGGCCCGCTCGCTTCATCGCCCACTCAAGGCCGGCTTTGGCCCGTTTGTTGTGCGGCTCGAGGGTCAACACTTGGGCCAGCCAGCGAATACTTTCGGCCGGCTCCGGGGCCACATAGGCCAGCCATAGCAGCGCCGGAATATTATCGGGCGCATACGCCAGCACTCGGGTCAAATGTTTCCGAGCCGCTTCACGCCGACCGGCGCGGGCGGCTTCAATGCCAAGACGTAGATTTTCGGTTGCACTTGTCGCTAAGTTATTTGACATATTGATGCTCCGCACTTGCCCCAGTTTAACACAATTCATCTTTGATTGCAATGTATCCTTGCTGTCCACTACACCGCATGTTATAATTTTCTCTCAAAATAAAATCGTATAAAAGCATCGTATGGTAAACTGGTTAAAAGTCATTGTCCTTTTGGTCATGCTCACCGCTCCCCCCTTTGCCGGCGCACCCTTTCACCCCGCTGCTGCGACTACCGACCGAACGTTTCAGATTGACCAACCTGACATCCCACAAATTGAAGCAATCTATAACTTTGGCGTGCCGGCCGGCAACGCGGCCACACCGCGATTCTTGGCGTTGGACAGCCAGGCCGGCTTCGCCTACATTCTGAGCGAAGGCCAACCCAGCCTTAAAGAAGGGAACGGCCTCAGCCGGTTCGATCTCAAGTCCGGCGAATTTATCGATCACATCAAAATCAACACCGGCGACAACGAGCCGCTTGATTTGCAAATCGATCCGACCACCGGCCTGATCTACGCCCTGTGGCGCGAAAAGTTTAGCGACGCGCCCGCCACCCTCAGCGTGATCGACAGCGCCTCGCTGGAGACGCCGCAGGCCATCACCGCCGTCAAATCAATGGCCGCCGCTACCGGGCTGCTCTACACCGCCAGCGACGAACGCCTGACCCGTTATGAGACTGACAGCGGCGCGCTAACCGAAGCCCAGACCCTCGATCTGCCGGCGGCGACCACCGGCCCCTTGGCCATCGATCAGCCCAACGACCGGCTCTACCTGGCCCGAGCCTCGGAAGGCATCTGGCGCTTGGAGATATTTGAAGCCAGCACGCTTAAAGCGGTGGAGACCTATCCCGCCGAAGGTCCAGTTCTGGATATCTTTCCAACGCCATCGACGCAAGAACTGCTGCTCATGGTCAACCTCAACGAGTTTATCATGCTCTATCGCCTGACCCTCGACGGCGAGCTGGCCGATTTTCCATACGAAGTCGGCCCCCGCTATGGCGCGACCGGCATGACGCTCTCGCCCGATGAGAAGGTGCTGTACTACAGCCAAGGTCTGTCGGCCCCGGCCACGCCGGCCGACTCCGACGACGGCGGCCCCGTGCTGGCCCGACTGGCGGTTGATACGCTGCTGTCGCTCGATGACATCCCGCTCCTGACGCCCTTTGAAGCCATCGCCGTTGACCCGGTCACCAACCAGGCCCTGGCGCTCTACCCGTACGACCACCTCCTCTACCGAATCGATCTCGAACAGGCCAGCTACGAACTGACCAGCACCGCCATCGAACTGCGCGACGTGCTGGTTGATCCGGAATCGGGCGATATTTTTGTGACCGACAGCGCCAATCGGGTTCGCCTGCTGGATGGCGACAGCCTGGAGGTGCTGGCCGAAACCACCCTGGCCGGCAATATAGCCGATTTCGGTTTCAAGCTGGGGCGCGACTCCGGCCAACTGTCTCTGGACTCGGGCCGCCAGCGTCTGTACATTAGCGGCCATCCGGCCACCGTGGTCGACAGCGGCACCCTGCTGGAACTGGCGACCCTGGAACCGGGCGGCCAAATCGCGCCCGACCCCACCGGCGATAACATCTACTTGAGCAACTGCGGCGTCACCGTCCTGGCCGCCGACACCCTCAGCGGCGATACAATGCTGCCGCAGAGCGCGGCCCGCCCCGACGGGTTGACGCCGAACCCGTGTGTCGCCTCCAGCCGCCTCGACGCGGACAATCAGTGGCTGTACAGCATTGTGCCTAACGGCACCCCCGGCTCCAACGGCGGCAGCTACCTGTACGTGTACGATCTGTCGCTGGAGCCAACTCTGGCGTTCACCGACACTGAAATCAGCCTCGTCAGTGCCGAGCCGGACCCGGTCGGCCAACGAGCTTTTATCGGCTATCTGCGCAACAGCAACCGCCGCCTGCGCACCCTGGACATGGCCGCGACGCCCCAACCCGGTTACGCCCACCAGCTTCTCGGCGTTTTTGGCGACGCCCATTACAACCCGGCCACCAATCTGCTCCACCTCAGCGACAACGACCAGCCCCGGCTGCTAACACTTGAGGCCGGGACGCTCGATGTGCTGGGCGAAACGCGGCTGCCGCCCCATCACGCCTACCGGCTGGCCGCCATCGACCCGGCCACTAATCGCCTCTTTCTCATCGGCATCGATGGGCAGTTGCTGGTGGCCTCGATGGACGCAGAACCCGATCCCGACATCGAAGCCGCTGTTGCCGCCGCGCCGGCCGAACCGCGTGAGCCTGACGGCAGCGTGCTGGCGGTCGAACGGCCCGGCAGCGCGACCGTGGCCCGCATTGAGTCCAGCGTCGGCGATTTTTCTTTTGAACCGCGCCTGTATCTCAGCCCAGATGAGGGCCGAACCTGGCAAGACCTGAGCGCAAATCTGCCGCCCTTGCCGGTTAAGGCCGTAGCCGTTTCGCCCGATTTTGAAACCGATCAGACCATGTTTGTCAGCTTGCTCGCCCCCGGCCAAACCGGCGGCCTGTACAAATCGACCGACGGCGGCCAAAGCTGGCCAGCCGCCATGAACGGCCTGCGTGATCTATGGGTCGAGGCGCTCTTCATCTCGCCCAACTTCAGCCAGGATCAACTCATCTTTGCCCGGACAACCTACGCCGGCCTGCACCAATCGCTGGATGGCGGGGAAACCTGGACGGCCCTGACCGAGTTAGACCCCAACGCGCCTTTTCCGGCCGCCAATTCGGCCAACACCGTGGCGTTCAGCAACAACGGCGTCGTGTTGGCCAGCCAATCGCTGCCTCAAGTCGTGGACGGTCTCTTTTTAACCACGGTGCAGGCGAACGGCAGCCTATCCGAATGGCTGCAAGTGCTCGATGTCTCGGCCGATCTGCTAGCCTTCAGCCCCCAAGGCGACGTGGCGCTGGCCTTCGGCGGGGGCCTATGGCGCTCCGTCGATGGCGGCTTGACCTGGGAGGCGGGCGGGGCCGGGCTAACCGGCATCGACAACCTGATGCCCACCAAAATTCTGTTCTCACCCACCTTTGAGACCGATCAGACGGTCTACTTCTTCTTTAGAGATACGTCGGGCGCGAACACCAGTTTGCTGTTCCGCTCGACCGATGCCGGGCAAACCTGGCAGCCCTGGCAAAAACCGTTTATCGGCCGCAATTTTGCCAGCGTCGCCTTCACTCCGGACGGCGATTTTATGTTTGGCGAAGAAAACGGCGAACTGGCCCAACTCCGGTCCAGCGCCATCGTCTGGACGACGCCTAAACCGACGCCTCAAAATTTCCCGATTAATGATCTGGCCGTCGCCGCTGATGATGCCGATCCAACCCTGTTTATCGTCAGCGGGCAAAATGGCCTTTACAGCAGCGATGACGGCGGCCAGACCTGGAGTCGTACCGCTTTTCCGGTGCGAGACACCAGCTACGGCTTGACCAAATACCGGCTGGCCGTTTCGCCCAACTTTGCGACGGACGAGACGCTCTATGTCGCCACCGGCCGCAGCCTACACCGCTCGACCGACGGCGGCCAGACCTGGGCGCAGATTCCGCTCGAAACCGACCAATCGAGCGAGGCGTTGACATTTAGAGCGCAGCGCGTCGCCTTCTCGCCTGATTATGGGCGCGATAAAACACTGCTGGCCGGTACTGCTGGGGCGGTCTACCGTTCTGACGACGGCGGGCAAACCTGGAGCGAGGTGCTCACCTCAGCCGGCGACAGCAGCACGATCGACCTGCTAACCTTTGCCCCGGACGGCGACATGGCCTACGCCCGCTTCGGCTATAGCCAAAGCCTATTCACCAGCGACGACGGCGGGCAAACCTGGCAAGAGCAAGCCACCCCGGACGAATATTTCTCCATCGTTTCCAGCACGGTTGGGCCGGATAACACCCTGACCGCCGCGCTCGAGTTCGACACCCGGCTGCTGCAAACCGGCCTGCAACCGGCCAGCCGGCCGATCATCGCCGGCCCGTCGCAGCTAACCAGCCTGCTGGCCGTCGTCTACACCGCCGACGGAACGCTGTTCGCCGGCGGTCAGGGCGGCATCGTCCGCAGCGACGACAACGGCCAAACCTGGCAGCCGACCACCGGCAGCGGCCTGCCGTCCGACGCTGAGGTCGCCGGCCTCAAAGCCGCCGGCGATCACCTCTTCGCCGCTACCACTGCCGGCCAAATCTTCGTCTCGGCGGATGAAGGCGAAACGTGGCAGGATATTTCAGTGGTCAAATAAAATCCACGAGGCTAACAACGGTAGGAACCATTTTTTGGCGGTAGGAATCGTTCGGCGCTCGGTAGGAACCATTTTTCGACGGTAGGAACCATTTTTCGACGGTAGGAATCGTTCAGCGGCCGGTAGGGACCGTTTTTCGGCGGTAGGAACCGTTCGGCGGTCGGTAGGAACCATTTTTTTGTGGTAGGAACCATTTTTCGACGGTAGGAATCGTTCGGCGGGCGGTAGGAATCGTTCGGCGAGTGGTAGGAACCATTTTTCGATGGTACGAATGGTTCGGGAGGTGGTACGAACCATTTTTCGGCGGTACGAACCGTTCGGGAAGCGGTACGAATGGTTCGGCGGGTGGTACGAACCATTTTTCAGTGGTACGAACCGTTCGGGCGGTGGTACGAACCATTTTTCGGCGGTACGAACCATTTTTCGGTGGTACGAATCGTTCGGCGGGTGGTACGAACCATTTTTCGGCGGTACGAACGGTTCGGCGAGTGGTACGAACCATTTTTCGGTGGTACGAACCATTCGGCGGGCAGTTCGACAAATCAGCGTAGGATGGGTTGAATGGGGCCATTCGAGACAGCATTGCCCAAATTGTTGGGTTTCGCCAGACATTCAAAGGCTAACACCCGGAATGAAACCCAACATTAACTCGTTAGAGGACAAAATTTTCGGCTCAACCCACCCTACAAAAGAATTATCGAATTCAGATTTCTACATTATAATTTTTAGGCTAATTGGCTGTTAGGCATCCCATCTGAATAATATAAGGTTGACAGGATTGTCGTTGGAGAGTTGTTATCAGATAATCAAGCAACAAATTATAACAGCTTTATTTAGATAGTTAGTTGGAGTCCAACCCACTTTAAGGAGAAAAATGGGAGAAGGGGTGACCTACAACAACAAACAAAAACAAATGATTCACCAACTCCTGAACTTTGTCTTTAGCGGCAAAGCCTTCGATGAGTTTGCCGCCGGCCATTTTCCCGAT
>JAGRCC010000245.1:13443-26247 GCA_020433785.1 Anaerolineae bacterium | reverse complement strand
AAAATGCCGGTCAAGCCGTAGTCGGCCATGACTCGATTGCAGAGATGCTGCACCGCGATGGCCGTCAGCGGGGCCAATTCGCTGGGTTTCCAGATCATCACGTCGCCGCAGACCGCCGCAATCATGGCGTTCCAGGACCAGACCGCCACCGGAAAATTAAAGGCGGTAATGATGCCGATCGGCCCCAAAGGGTGCCATTGCTCATACATGCGGTGGTTGGGGCGCTCACTGGCCATCGTCAGCCCGTAAAGCTGGCGCGACAGCCCGACCGAAAAGTCACAAATGTCGATGGCCTCTTGTACCTCGCCCAGGCCCTCCACGCGAATTTTGCCGACTTCCAACGAGACTAGCTCGCCTAATGGCTCTTTGTACTCGCGCAAAATGCCGCCAAAATCGCGGATCAGATCGCCCCGTTTGGGCGGCGGCAGGGTTCGCCACGTTTGAAAGGCGCGCCGGGCCTGTTCGACAACCTGGTTGTAGGCCGCCGGTGTCGCCTGTTGAATAGCGGCAATGGGTTCATTGTTAGTCGGGTTGTACGAGGTCAATGCGGCTCCTTCGGTTTCGATCCAGCCGTCCGGGCCGGTACAAGCGCCGGGGTTGACCGCTTTGAGGTTGAGTTTGTTTAATAATGCCTTCACGGTGTCCTCCAAAATATTCATTGAATAGAGATTATGTTTGATCCGGGCCTTCATGTCAAGCTAATTTTTAGGGTATTGCCGTAACTGGGGTTCCACTTGCCAGATTTAGCCCTGCGGCGATCTAGGGGGTGAATTGACAATCCCTACCAAGCGCAACCGCTGACTCATAATCAGGGAAACCAATAAATTCTGTATGGTTGTCACTAAATTTTAGACGTGATATACTCGTATTATAGGAGTATAATCCTTGATCATCCTAATTACCGACCAGACCGTCTTGCTTGATATTTTGGCCCGCGCCCTCCCTACACCTGTTCCCGTAATTCACTTTGAGAGCGTGATTGAGGCTAATGACTATTTTGATAGCTCAGCTCAGAAACCGGCGCGCCATGACATTATCTTAATTGATGCCCGGGGTAAGGCCGCTGTCGTGGCCAACTGTCGATCTTTATGCCGACCAACGCCGGGCCATCACCTACCACTCATTGCGATTATCGACCGCTCCGCCGACCGCGACATCGTTTTTGAAACTGGTGCGGATGATTATCTGCTGTGGCCCCTTATCCCAGCCGAAGTTCAGACTCGTCTGTTAAGTTATTTGAATTACGCCTTATACGGGTTCGACGGCCTGCTGAAAACCATCCATCAAATGAACAGCGGGGCCTCCCCTCACACCCTGAACCGGGGCGTCAAAACGTTAGCTGATACGTTCAACGCCGCCGCCGCCTGGCTCCTCTTATCGCAATCGGCTAACCCGGTTGAGTTCGAGCTGGCGGGTCAGTTCAACCTCCCCCCTTTATATAGGCGAAATCCTCAGTTTTTGATTAAAGCGAGCCAGGCTCAGGTAGACCCGTTCAACTCAGCCCTCGATGCCCCTTTTGTGGTTGATGCGGCCGTTTTGGCCGAGGCCGATTCGAAGGAAACGAACGGCTTGAACCATTACTTAATTTTGCCGCTCACCAGCGACCAAAAACTGATTGGCCTGCTCACGCTGGCTTATTACAGCCGGCCCATGGTATCGCCGGTGGAGCAAAAAAAGCTGCTCATCTTAGGCCAAAATATTGGTTCTCTGCTCGATATGTTTCACCGTCAGGAAGAAAGCCAGGTTCACGCAATGCAAAATGCGCTGCTGGTGCTGATCACCCGGGTAGTTGATGAGCAGAGTGATCTTAATACCACGCTGTCATTAACGCTGGAATTGGCCACCCCACTGTTTAATGCCTCCGGCAGCCATATTTGGCTTCTGACCGGCGATAAACAAGGGCTAACGCTGGCGGCGTCGCTGAGTCGCCGCTTCTCGACCGATGCGGTGGATTATCGCCCCAAGGATCGCGGGTTGGTGGGCTGGGTAGCCGAACACAACCAACCGCTGCTAACGCCTGTGGCAGTGGATGACCCCCGATTTGATCCGGCTGTCGATAAAATTGACGGCGTCGAGCAGTATGCCCTGCTGGCGGTGCCGCTGCCCCATCGATCTAAACCGCTCGGCGTTATGGCGATTCATAATGAAAAGAAAATCCCGTTTACCGAGCAGGATCGGGTTTTGCTGGAAGGGGTCGCCGCTTTGGCAACATCGGTGATCGCCAACCGGCAGTTGCGCCAGGAGCTACTAGATTACATGGAGGAACGGGAGCGGCTGTATCACCAAATCACCCAAAGCGAACGATTGGTCACCGTAGGTCGTTTAACCGCCAGTCTATCGCACGAAATCAACAACCCGATGCAAACCATTCAGGGGGCCTTGAATCTGGCTTTGGAAGAGTTACACAGCCCCACCGAACTGACCGACTATATCCAAATGAGCCTCAAAGAATCAAGGCATGTGGTCCAACTGGTTAGCCGGATGCGGCAGCTTTATCGGCCGCAAAGTGAAAAGCCGCGTCTCCTGAATATTAACGCGCTGATCCAAGACGCGGCGGCTATCGGCCGGCAAGAGCTGAAGCGCCATAAAGTCGATTTGGCAACTGAGTTAGACCCACATCTACCGCTGACTGTTGTCATTGGCCATCAACTACAGTTGGTCTTTGTTAACCTGATTTTGAACTTGGGCGATGTAGTCGGCATGGCCGGCAAAGGGGAGTTACGGATACGGTCGCAAACGCTGTCCAGGGTCATCCAAATAGCATTTTGCAGCGATATCGCCGGGCTTGACATCGAACGTTGGATCAAAACCCTACAACTCGAACCTAAACAAAAAATGGCCGAGGTCAATTTTAGCACCTCGATGAGTTACGAAATTATCGCCGCCCATCACGGCGCCATCTACTTCAAACAGCACAACCAGGAAATAAGCTGGTTGATAGAAATCCCCATTTTGACGCCGGAAAATTAATCCGGTCTTGGGCATGGAGGTTATGATGACTCAACCCCATATTCTGATTGTGGATGACAATGAGACGGTTCGCTTCATTTTATCTAAATCATTAAAACGTGAAGATTATATCATTGACAACGCCTGCGACGGCAGTGAAGCGCTCAAGAAACTGGAGCAAACTGCTTATGATTTGATGCTCTTAGATTTACATATGGCTCCAATCGATGGCATTGAAGTATTACACAAAGCCAGAGCGCTCGATCCTAACCTCGCGATCATCATTCTGACGGCTTACAGTTCCGTTGAAAGTGCGGTCGATGCGCTGCGGCAGGGGGCCTTCGATTATCTGTTTAAGCCGGCAACCCCAGAAACCATCCGGCAGCGGGTTCGTGATGGGTTACAACACCGGCAGCAGCGGCTGCATCAACAAAACCTTCTCACCAAGATTGATAACCTCCGGCAAATGCTCAATGAATTGGAGCCGGCCCCAACGTTATCTCAACCACCCGAGCCTGATACGCGATTCATGCGCTCAGGCCTTCTGGTAATCGACAGCCACCACCGTCTGGCCACCTTAGATGACGCCTTGTTGGATTTGACCACGGCTGAATTCGATCTACTGGTTTGTTTGGTTAAGGCGGCGCCGGAACCGGTTTGCCCCCGCGATCTGGTCAAATCCGCCCTGGGTTATGAAGTCGAAGAAATTGAAGCCCGTGATATAGCTAAGTGGCACATTCATCAACTGCGACGTAAAATAGAAAGCGAGACTACGCCCCGTTATATCAAAACCGTTCGACACAAAGGATATTTGTGGAGTGGCCATTGACCTTCTGCCAACTTTTGCCAACTTTGCCTAACCGCACTACGGTGTTTTTTCTGCTATACTCTGATCGTATTTATTTGGCAGTTATGGCTGACAGGAGACACTTATGAAATTTCAACCGAACGGCGGGCATTACAGTTTACGAAGCGGATTAACGATCTATCCTTCACAAGACAAATTAATCAGCCAAACCTTAACCGAACTTAAGCAAAAATTACCGGCTCATTTGATTGTACTGGTCGATGTAACCGGGCAGGTAGTATCGGCCCAGGGTGAGCAAAAAAATGTCGATCTGGTATCGTTGGGCTCACTCATCGCCGGTGATTTGGCCGCCAGCCAGGAGATTGCGCGTTTAACCGGACAGTATCAAGATAATCAAATGGTGCTGCGCGAAGGGCAAAATATTCACACCTTTATTATTGAAGCCGGAATACACCTGGCTATGTTGGTGCAAGTGGCCGAAAGCGTCCCGCTCGGTTGGGGGCGCATGCTAACCGTCAAATCCGCCCAACGCTTGTCCGAGATCGTTGAACAAGCACCTCAGCCTCACGAGCAGACGACTTCTCAGAAAACACAAGATCTCTTGGGAGAAGAGGCCCTCTCAGAATTATTTACCGATGCGCTCGATGATCTCTGGATGGAGTGAGTGAATGTTTATTAACTGGCAGCTTCGCGAACTAAACCTCAAAGTGGTTTATTATGGGCCAGCCTTAAGTGGCAAAACCACCAATTTAGAACAAATTCATGCCCATACCAATCCCAAACAGCGGGGAGAACTGGTCTCGCTCAAAACCAGAGAAGACCGCACGCTCTACTTCGACTTTCTGCAATTGGAATTGGGCAAAATCAGCGGCTTATCACCCAAAATTCATCTTTATACAGTTCCCGGCCAATCCTATTACGAGGCCAGCCGCAAATTAGTTCTACGTGGCGCCGATGGCGTTGTTTTTGTGGCCGACTCGAACCGAAATCGAATGAATGAAAATTTGGAGTCTTGGGAAAACATGAAAGCGCATTTGATCTCGCTGAATATTCCCTCAGACTTGCCGATGATTGTTCAACTCAACAAACGTGATATGCCCAATGCCATGTCTGTCGAAGAATTGCGACATACCCTGGGGATTAACGGCAACCCCGTCTTTGAGTCAATTGCGGTGCAAGGCAAAGGCGTCTTTAACACCCTCAAAGCCATTATCAACGGCGTCGTGATGCGCGTTCAGCGCGAAATGGCTTAAGCCCCAATCGTCATGATCCATCAAGGTGAGGCGGCAGCTTAAATTTCGGCGACAAATCATCGATGGTGGAAAATAGAACCCTTATTAATGAGGTCAAAAATTGATGAATAAATCCATACCTAAATCCGGTTCCACCGAATTGGCCAGGCTACTGGGCGTTATGAATGAAGAAGGTGGCTTCCCCATTGCCGTTCTCACCGACCGGCATGGCTTTCCTATCGCCTCAGCGGCCGCACCCGATCAAAACCCGGATATCCAATCGGCCGTGGTCGCGCTGATTCAAAAAACCGCCTCTCAGGTCAGTAATCAACTGGGCATGGCCCGCACCGATGAAATCTCCTTGTATGACGCTGAGGGCCGACAACTAGTCTGCCGCCCATTTGAGGCCAAAGGCCATGAGATGATTTTGGCCGTACTCGTGCCCAACAAACAGCAAAGTTATCGCCGGTTAACCAATCGCGCCGTTACGGCCATTCAACGTCAATGGAAATTGTAACTAAAGGACACAGCTATGTCGATGCAGGGTAACTTACAAGCCATGGCCGTAGCCGACCTGATCCAACACAACTGTCAGGAACACAAAACAGCCCGGCTGCTCATTGAGCACAATGGTCAACAAGCCTCCCTCTTTTTCAATGAGGGTACGGTACAACATGCTACCCAGGGCCAACTTATTGGTGAGGAAGCCGTGTATGACATTCTCACCTGGCAGGAAGGGGACTTCACCTTGGAAATGGGCATCGCCCCGCCAGAGGTAACCATAACCCGCAGTTGGTCTGGATTGTTATTAGAAGGCGCTCGACGCCTGGACGAAGAGTCTCATCTATCAACCAATGATTCATTATCTTTAGATCAGGAGAAAAAACCAATGGCTAAAAAACGAAGTGAAATTCTGGCTGACTCCCTCGGCCAACTACTGCAAGAGTCATCAGACCTGCATGGGGTAGCTGTGGTGGGCGTAGATGGTTTGGTATACTCAGCCAACGTCCCTCAGCGTGCCTTAGATGAGCAAATGGTCGGCGCGACCTCGGCGGCAGTCCTCGGTTTGAGCAAGCGCAGCGCCGATCAATTAAAACGCGGTAGCTTTAAGCAAACCCTTATTCAGGGCGATGAAGGCAACATTATTGTCGCCAGTATCAATAACGAGACCCTGTTGGTGGGCTTAACGGCCAGCAATGTTAACTTGGGTATGGCGTTTGCTGAAATGCGGACAATGGCGACTGCCCTGGGTGAAATTCTCTAAATCTACCCGATTACTATTTAATCATTAGCCCCGGAAAGGAATCCAAATGGCAACAGAAGCACAAAAAAGAGAGCGCCAAAACCGTATGTTCAATATGGTCATCGCCGGCATGTCGAAAGGCCTGTATGACCTGTTTGGCGAGGCGGCGGTAAGCGTCATTACCCCCATCGGCGAAGAAATTCTCGAAGAAATGGAACATGAATTGGGCCTGGAAATTCATGGTGAAAACCCCCAGGAAATTCTGACCGAAATCGAGCGACTGCTGATGGATGAGTATGGCATGTTTAAAGATGGTTCGCTTGAAATTCATCCTGACACCCACGAAGTGGATGTCCTGATTACCGACTCAGCCCTGTGGCACGCTACCGCTGAACTGCACGAAGCCGGACTGCCGCCACTAGCTTGTGTCGAGATGATGGTTACCGGCGCAGCTCTGCGCAAACGCTTGGGCCGAAAGGCTAAATTTGTGGGGCTTAAACTTGACGATCAGACCCGCACGATCGATATCGATTTCCATATGTATGATGAAGATTAAAAGCCTTACTTTAGTAGCCAGCGCTACGGGGTTTTAATCTCATACTTTATAAGTAAACTGCCGGTTTTACTCTAAACCATTAGGCTATCGACTATCAATTATTAATAAATTACATCTTAGGAGAAAATATTATGAGTCATCATAACGCAAATCTTCCCAGCCCAAATGAAGCACTGCAAATGCTAAAAAACGGCAACCAACGCTATGTTGAAGCTCAACTGACCCACCCCGACCAAACCCCCCAACGCCGCACCGACCTGAGTGGCGGCCAAAGTCCCTTTGCCATCGTCTTAGGCTGCGCCGATTCACGCGTTCCTCCGGAAATCGTATTTGACCAAGGGCTTGGTAACATCTTTACCATCCGCGTGGCCGGTAACGTGATTGATGATATCGTCCTGGGCAGCATCGAATATGCCGCCGAACACCTCCACACCCCTTTGATGGTAGTTTTGGGTCACTCCAACTGCGGGGCAGTTGCCGCGACCTTAGCCGGCGGCGAACTGGGTGGTCACTTACCCAGCCTGGCTGAAGCCATTCAACCGGCCGTCAATATGGCCAAAGACCAAGCCGGCGACGTGTTGGACAATGCCGTCAGAATCAACGCTAAAATGATGGCCGAACACCTCCGCCAATCCGAACCGATCTTGGCCAAACTGGTTAATTCCGGCCAATTCAAAGTAGTGGCCGCTCGCTATGATTTAGCCAGTGGTGTTGTTGATTTTCTAGACTGATTGTTTATATCGCCGGACCACTTACGCACGACATAACCAGTCATTTTAATCGACTTGCTGCCGCCCCGTGTTTGTTGATCACCTACCTGCCATCATAGACAGCATGGGGCGGCCGGCAAGCGGCTCAGTTCACGCTCCGTAGAGGGCCGCTAGATGAAAGATCCTATCCTTTTTCGTCGCAACGACACTCTGTCCCCCGCCGGGGCTGCCTACTGGAAGGACTTGCTATACCGGGTAACTAAAGTAGGTACGGAGATCGAAGTAGCGCCCAAAAAGGGCGTCAAACGGCCCATCTTCGAAGAGGCGGTTCGCCACGATCTGGCCCCCTCCGGCAGCTTGGATCGGTTGGGTGTTAACGGTGTACTAGATGTCCAAACCGAGCACAGCGGAATTGAAGTCCGAGTAATTGGACGGCATCCCCACTTTCTGGCTCAGCAGCGGCAGTACCAAAGCATTATGGCGGTTCTCAAAGCGCACGGCGCCAGACCCCAGGCCACCTGCGGCCTGCATTTTCATCTACTCACCCCCGGTCTGGCCGAACCGGTGCCCGAAATTATCCTGGCCAATCTCTGGAATTTAACCCGCCGCTACGCGCCTGAACTCAAATTTATCACCAGCGGCGGCAACAAACGTGAGGCGCTTTGTCGCCGCCGCAACCATAACAGTCACCTGGAAATGGTTCGCCATACGCCAGGAGCCATGACCATGACTCAGATTTATCAGACGCTCAAAAAAAGTCGTACCGTACCTGAACATCAAAATTTTCTCAATCTGGAACACCTGGGCTTTACGGAAGAGGGGGCTGTCTTGCCCTTTCACCTGGAGTTTCGCTTTCCCGACGCCGATTTGTCGCCAACCTCCGTCACCGCCAAAACCTTTCTTTTTTTGGCGATGTTGCTCAAGGCCGTGGATTTAAGTCAGTACGGCATTATTCATGTCGGTAAAATCACTCCCTGGCGACGCAAAGTTCAACTACTTAATATGCTTAGCAATAATGACGGCACGCTGGCCGCCAGCGACACCCACGCTGTGACCGATGAGATTATCGAAGAGTTACGCCAGGGCGTCCACGAACTGCTGGACCTGCTGGCCCCTCTCTTTGGCCGTTTTGTCGACAATCCCACCCTGGACGTGCTGCTGACTTTGGCCGAAACGCCTATCTCGCTGCTGCGCTGCGCCGGCTACAATTGGGATGAAATTGAAACCCGGCTGGCCGAACGAATCACCCTCGATGAGTTAGGGTTAGATGATACCAGTCGCCGTTTAATGCAGCGGATCGAGCTGGGCGAGTGGTCCAACCATGCCTCGCTCGAAGCCTGGAATTGGCATGCCGCTCGTAAATTACACTTAACGCCCCAAGAGTTGGATCGCCGGCTGGCCCAACTCGACACCCTGCGTGGTCTACGTTGGAATGAACGGCAGGGGACTCTGGTTTTTACCAGTTAGAAGGATCCGGACGATGTGTGGAATTGCGACTATGCTGCTTGCCCCTAAGAAACGGCCCGACCACGTTTGGCAGGCGATGAAAACAGCCCTAACCCAAAATCTGCTATTTAACCAGGCGCGGGGCGAGGCGGCTACCGGATTGGCGATTATGCAGCAGAGCGGTGAAGTTTATATTGAAAAGGCCTCCATTCCGGCCGATAATTTTGTCAACACTCCCGCGTATACCAACCTGCTCCAGCAGATTGGCGCTCAAACCACGCTGCTGCTGGGCCATACGCGCAATCCAACCAAGGGGTCGCCGGTGAATGATCACAACAATCACCCCATCGAAATCGGTCCGGTATTTGGCGTACATAACGGCCACATTGACAATGATGATCAGTTATTTCAGAGTTTGAACTTACCCAGGCAAGCGGAAGTGGACAGCGAGATCATTTTCCGTCTACTAGAGCCGTATTCACCTCAACAACTCGACGGCAGTTATTTAGTGGCTCTTCAGCCCAACCTAAGCTGCATGCAAGGTCAATTTACCTTCTTAGCCGCCGACCGCCGCGCCGCCGACAAATTACTGGTGGTTAAGCATCAAAATCCGCTGTCGATATATTATCACCCGCAGTGGGCGGCGCTGATCTTTTCATCCAGCTATATTTTTTTGCGAAAAATGTTTGGGCCGGTCGTCATCCACCAAACTCTACCGTGTGATCAACTGATGCACTTTAAGGCCACCCAATTAGAGCGGCTCCAGCATAACCCTATCTCAATTCATCCTTTATTCGCTAAGCCTTGCCCAAATATGGGCGAAACCGTTTCTGAAGTTGACGAGCATACAAGTCTGTATGATGAAGATACCATTCTTATCAACTAAATTTAATTACATAAGGAGATAAACTCAATGGAAGATCGTAACAGTTGGAATGTTAAGGACGACGCTATTTTATTTGACCTATCCGCCTTGATGAACCTGACCGATGAGGAAAAGCAAGCCCTGGCCGCCAGCAAACCCCACGCCGAGGAAATTGCCCCCCAGTTGATCAACGCCTTCTATGAGCGATTACTATCGCACAGCAATACTGCCGAATATTTCAATGGCAACGGCATGATTGAGCATTTGCGAGGCACGTTGGAAGCCTGGTTTATCCAACTCTTTTCAGGCAATTACGATAGCGATTACGTCAATAGCCGTTTGACAATTGGCAAAACCCACGTTCGTATCGGTCTGCCGGTCAGATACCCGCTGGCCATGATGGACGTGCTGATCGAGTTTGGAGAAAAAATTGCTCAGGCAAACGGCAATGCCGAAGTGACAGGCCGCGCTTTCCGCAAACTGGCCGCGCTGGATATCGCCATTTTCAATCAGGCCTACGAGGACACCCAGCTCGATCACCTGGCCGAAGTTGTTGGTAATGAGCGCCTGGCCCGCCGGCTTTTAACGAAATAACCGTTTCTCCCAATTTTCATCCTCCCTTTAAGCACTCGCTTCTAAAGTTGCTACGCTTTAGAAGTGGAGTGCTTTTTTATTTAACGCGCCTGCAATACGCTAGGATCGAAATCACCGGTAAGTTGCAAATATTCAAAAAAGTGGTAACTTTCACCTACCAAGTAATCACCTTAATTATTTTATAACAGCAGGAGGTTATAATGGACAAACAAACGCTTATTGATCATCTCAACGAAGATCTGGCCGGCGAACTGAGTGCCATTATTCAGTATATCACCTACGCGGCCAAGGCCACGGGCCCGTTTCGGCCACAGTTATCGCAGTTTTTTTTAGCCGAAGTAGCCGATGAACAAATGCATGCCCAATTTTTGGCTAACAAGATTGTAGCGCTGGGCGGCGAACCGACCACCACGCCCCGGCCGGTTCCGGAGGCAGAAACCAACCGAGAAATGCTGGCTGCTGTTTTAACGGCGGAATTACGCGCGGTCAAAGATTACAGTAAACGTGCCAAGGAAGCCGAAGAATTCGGTGATAAAGGCTTGGTGGTGCAGCTTGAAGATATGGTGCGCGATGAGTCGGGCCATTCGGAAGAAACGGAACGCATTTTGCGTGACTGGCCGCTTTAATCTCGCTTTGATAGGGTGGCAAAAAGCAGACCAGGTTAACCTCATCGACCTGGTCTGCTTTTTATTATGATGGAGAAAGGCCAATTAATTGATGGATAAAGTTATCATCACCGCTGCAGTCAGTGGGTCGGCGCCGACCAAAGAGATGAGTCCGGCTGTGCCTTATTCGCCTCAGGAAATTGCTCAGGCGGCTATCGACTGCTGGCGCGCCGGAGCCGCCATCGCCCATATCCATGTGCGCGATCCCCAAACAGGCACACCGGAATTCAAGTTGGATTTATTTAAAGAGGTGTTAGAGCGCATTCGAGCCGAATGTGACATGGTGGTCAATCTCACCACCAGCGGTCTGCATCTGAGCGGCAGCGAAGCCGATATCATCCAGCAGCGCCTGGAGCCGGTCAGTTTGCGGCCTGAGATTTGTTCGCTGGATGTGGGTTCGGTGAACTTTCGAGACAGGGTCTTTTTGAATTCGCCCCATTGGGCCGAAGCCGCCGCCCGACAGATGCAAGCCGCCGGGGTTAAGCCTGAAATCGAGGTTTTTGAAGTCGGGCATATCGACCAGGCGCTAGACCTGATTAAAAAGGGTTTAATGACCGCCCCGCCCTGGTTCCAGTTGTGTATGGGCATCAAATGGGGCATCGCCGCGACGCCGGAAAATTTACTATTTATGCAGAGCAAGCTGCCGCCTCAAGCGCGCTGGTCGGTGCTAGGGATAGGGAAGCACCAGTTGTCAATGATTGCGTTGGGCATTCTCTTGGGCGGCCATATCCGGGTAGGGGTTGAAGATAATCTCTATCTTAGCCAGGGTGTATTGGCTCAGAGCAACGCCGAGATGGTGGCTCAAGCAGCTAGTCTGGTTAAGCAGCTTCAGCGAGAGGTAGCCACACCCACCGACGCTCGAGAGATGTTGGGGCTGGTCCGGCAGCCCCCGCTCGTCTCTTAAGGTTGTTATTGATCACTGCTATCGTTTATAATCAAAGGTAGACAATCATCGATCATTTCAAACTAGCGGAATAATTTAATGACAAAACCCCAAAAGACGGTTATTGCTGCGCTGTCCCTGGTGGCGATCACTATTTTAGCCGGGCTGGGTTGCGCAGTGGCCTTTCTTTTTTTAGGTTCGACATCCCCGTCTGAAACTGAGCCGGAAGTCATCGCTCGGCAAGCGCCGGCTGCTCTGGCCGAAGCGCCGCTGCCACCCACCGCCACCCCCCTACCCACTGACACCCCGTTACCGCCCACCGGCACCCCAGAACCGACCGCGACCGGCACCCGGGTCGTGACCGTCACCGTCCCGCCGACGCCCACTCCCACCCGAGCTAACTGCGAAGACGATATTAATAATTTTGAGGCCAGCGGAATCATCACCAATGAACAAGTTCAAGACTATTTGCGCCGAACCATTCCGCTTGATCATCTTGAAAACTGCCGCGAAATCCGGTATGTTCCTCGACAAGCTGCCGCGCACGGCACCGCTATTAGTGGCAGCTTTATTCCCGTTTATCGAGAGATTTATGTCTACGCCAATACGGCCAGTTTGCGCGGGGCTGACGATCTGCTCGACACCCTGGTGCACGAGGTGGGGCACAACGTTCATTACAACATTCGCCGGGACAATTTCGCCCTTGATGTCGAGTGGGCGGGGTTGTACCAAGACAGCCTAAAAACCTATCGAGAGACAGGTTTTGGATTTGTCTCAACCTATGCCCAAACCAACAAATATGAGGATTTTGCCGAAACTTATATGGCTTACGTTCGCGCCCCTGAAATTTTGA
>JAGRCC010000245.1:11098-13431 GCA_020433785.1 Anaerolineae bacterium | reverse complement strand
AATCTCAACAAATATGAGTTTATGAAGCAGCACGTTTTTAACGGTTTTGAATACGCACCGTAGACAGCAATTTTCAATATAACGACAAGGTGACGGTCACTTGGGCAAAAACACCCATCTGCTCAACCAATTCAATAGTTTTGGCCGTTCAAAAGTGACCGTCACCTTTAGCTGTACTGTAGGGCGAAATATTGACGATAGGTCGATCTCGGTGCTAGAATCTACAAAATTTTTAGAGGCCAGCTAACTATGTTATTCACCATCGATATCGGCAATACCAATATTACCTTTGGGTTGTATGACAAAAATCAAACGCTGAAGTATCACTGGCGCATCAAAACCGACCACGGTCGCCTGGCCGATGAGTACGGAATTATTATTCTGGGTCTCATGCGGCATGAGGGGCTCGATTTCCAGCAGATCCGGGGCGTAGCCATTGCCAGTGTGGTGCCACCGTTAACGCCGGTTTTTGAGGAGATGATTGAGCGGTACATCAAACAAAAACCGTTGGTGGTGGGGGCCGGAGTCAAAACCGGCGTTCAAATTCGCTACGACAGCCCGCGTGACGTGGGCGCCGACCGGATTGTCGATGCCGCCGCCACATTTAATATGTACGGCGGCCCGGCCTGTATTGTCGATTTTGGTACAGCCACCACGTTCGACGCTATTTCTGAAAAAGGCGACTATTTGGGCGGGGCCATTGCGCCTGGCGTGGGTATCGCCGCCGAGGCGCTTTTTAGCCGCACCTCCAAACTGCCCCGCGTCGATCTGGTGCGCCCGCCCCGAGCCATTGGTTCAAACACGGTCAACGCTATTCAAAGCGGCATGATCTTTGGCTACGTCGGGCTGGTCGAAGGCATGGTCGCCCGCTTCAAAGCCGAACTCGGCGATCACATGCGGGTGATCGGCACGGGCGGGCTGGCCCAAACTATTGCTCAAGAAACTGACGTGATCGAAATTGTCAATCCGTGGTTAACCCTGGAAGGGTTGCGCTTAATTTGGGAGATGAATCAGTGAGCCAGTGGGGGGTTTTTCCGGGAAAACGGATTGTTTTAGGCGTAACCGGCGGCATCGCTGCTTACAAAGCTGCCACCGTCTGTAGCCGTTTGGTACAGGCCGGCGCACTGGTCGATGTCGTCATGACCGAAGCCGCCCAGAATTTTATCAGCCCACTCACCTTTCAAGCCTTAACCCATCGACCCATTTACACCGATATGTTCCACATTCCCGGCGGCGAAAACATTCCGCACATTGTTCTGGCCGACTCGGCGGATTTGCTGCTGATTGCCCCGGCCACAGCCAATACCATCGGCAAGGTGGCGAACGGACTGGCCGACAATTTGCTTAGCGCCATCGCCCTGGCTACTCCGGCGCCCATTTTGCTGGCCCCGGCCATGGAAACCGATATGTGGCGGCATCCGGCCACGCAACGGAATGTGGACAACCTAAAAGCATGGGGGGTAGAACTGGTGGGGCCGGCCGCCGGTCGGTTAGCTTCGGGCGCGATGGGCCAGGGGCGGCTGGTTGAGCCGGAGGAGATCATTGCGGCCGCTCAAATGATTTTGGCGCGACAAGGCGACTTAGCCGGCCGAAGGGTGGTGGTGACCGCCGGCGGAACCCGCGAAGCGATCGATCCGGTCCGATTTGTGAGCAACCATTCCAGCGGTAAAATGGGTTATGCCGTAGCCGAAGCTGCCCGAGATCGCGGCGCGCAGGTTACGCTGATTACCTCAGCCGGTTTACCGTCACCTTTTGGTATAGAAGTAATCCAGGTCGACTCGGCTCAGGCGATGCTCGATGCCGTGCTGCCAGCCACCGAAAAGGCCGCAGCATTAATTATGTCCGCTGCTGTCGCCGACTTCAGACCCCTAACCGTGGCTGAGCAAAAAATCAAAAAACGAGGCGATACCGAAGGTCTGGTACTGGAGTTGGTACGCAACCCGGACATTTTAGCGGAGGTGGCTACCCGAAAATCGGCCGGGATCGGGCCGGACATTACGGTCGGATTTGCGGCAGAAACCCACGATCTACTGGCCAATGCCCAGGAGAAATTAAAACGAAAACGGCTCGACTTAATTGTGGCGAACGATGTAACCGCCACGGATGCCGGGTTTGCCGTAGATACCAATCGGGTAACGTTGTTAGGAGCTGACGGCTCAATCGAAGAAATGCCGTTGATGACAAAACGTGAAGTTGCGGAAACTATCCTGGATCGGGTTGCCCAATTTTTGCCCAACCGCTCACCCAAGTAAAGGTCAGTTTACAGCCCGGCTGTACCCCATTTCGTCCATTGCTGAAATCATGTCTCTGAGGCTGGTCACTTGATCTTGCAG
>JAGRCC010000245.1:0-11028 GCA_020433785.1 Anaerolineae bacterium | reverse complement strand
GTGGCCCCCAGATCAGACGCAATTTTTTGAATTCTCAATTCAGCCTGGTTTTGAAATGATTCGAGTTGTTGCAAAGCCCGCTGATGTTTGCGCTTACTTTCCAGCAAGCTTCTCAATGAGGCCAAATTTTCTTCATTCGCATTCAATAGTTGACGATGAAGTTTCTCAATTTCAAATGAAAACTGCCGAATTTCACGGGTAAGATTGCGCTGGCCGTATAGCTTTTTAAGCGACGTTTCCAGCCGGTCTAAATTGGCTAACCATTCATCAACCGGCTTAATAATTTGCGCCAAACGATCTTGCATTGGGCCGGCCGGGTGTTGTTGAGCGGTTTTGCGGATTAACTGCGCGTATCGTTTGGCCTCACGCAGCGATCGTTTGACGGTGATTGGGGCAGATGTTACGCTAATGGGCTGGTCGAAAATAGATTTAATTAAGAAACTGAAGAATTTGAGTATGAGCGTTGTAGAAAGATAAACGATTCCAAATCCGACCGTCAAAATTATTATGATTAAAAACGCAAGCCCTAGAAATAGCACCATAATGTGTTCCTTTGTAATTATGAAATACAGCCAAACTGAATAAAATTATAGCACAAAAATTTGAAGTTCTAAAAAGAGGGTATAAATATGACATAAACCGGTGTTTTAGTCAGTTCCAACCTGAGACCTACTGTTGATCAGTCTAAAGTCTCATGACACCTTTCCCGCAATAATTTATACTAGCAGTTGCCCTAGATCTCTACGTAATATTCCCCTAGAAGTTTCTCGACTCTTGAAATTTACCAACTTAAAGACCTAGTTAGCAGCTATCTCAATACAGGACCTTGAAAAATCCACCCCTCTTCCAGCTGCCGTACGGGAGGGTTCAACCCTATTGGTCGCCACGAATTTTCAAACAATTTTTCTAACCGCGACCAGTTTTTATTATGATCAATGCCAATAATGGAAAGTGAGATAAAGAGAGATTTTGACACATGTTTCAAAAAATTAAGAGTGAAGTACAAATATTTATAACCCTCGTGTTTGCAGCTGCAGTGTTAATCTTTCTGTCGATGAGTGTCGGGGTTTCTAACGGTCCGGCGCCGGCCGCAGGACCAACCGTTGAGGCCACAGTGATCAACGCAGATTCCGAGGCATCGTTTCGAGAGAAAATTATCGCCGAGTTTGGGTTAACCGATGATGATATCACCATCGCGGCCGCTAACCTGAGTACTAGCGTCAGCCCCACCACGATTACTAAGTCCCCTAATGACACCCTAAGTTTTACGGTGACTATTAAAAATAACGGCGCTTCACAGGTTTCTTACATCTTTTTCAATTCAGAGTTCCCCAAAGATTTCGTTGTAAGCAACTATCAGTTCTCTGGAACAGGGTCGCCAGTGGTTAACAACGGCCAAACCACCTGGTTTATCCCCGGCCCGCTGGCAGCCAATGGGGGTACAGCGACGATTACCATTAATGGCAAGGTAGCCGCCAATGCCTGTAACCGATCGGATGCTTATAAAGCGACCGTTTATCCCCTGTTTGAAGAAACAAACATCAAACAGAGCACCAGCACCCTCACTGTCATTAATTCGGATAGCTGCGGCGATTTGTATTTTCCTTACATCAGCAGGTTCCCCACGCCAACGCCTCAGCCCATCGTGTATCAGGAAAATTTCTCTGATGAGGATAACGACGACTGGCCTCAAGGAAAATTTAATATCGATAGTGATAGCGATGACGATTGCGCGGCCGATATTAACAGCGGCACATATGAAGTGACCGCTTATGACGATGAAACCTGTTTCTTGCCTGGGCCGAAAGCAGCCGAACGCACGACTGGGACTTTTGAAGTTGAATTCAAACGCGATGGCGATGGTAAAAGTGAAGAGTTCGACGCCGGCATTTATATCAATGGTGAAGGCGGAGATGAATATTATCTATTCAAAATTGAGTATCGGAAGGATAACTGCGATTACCGGCTGTATCGACATGACAGCACCAAAGCCAGCGGCGATTGTGAGGCTCAGAGTAACGGATATAATGAAAAGAATAAGCTCCGAATAACCCGCACCAGTAACGGCTCCATATCCATTTACCTGAATGACAAATTCCTAAAAACCTATACAGACGGCTCGCCATATGGGGGTAAAGGAACCGGGGTCTATCTACGAGAGCGATCAAATGATAATAAGTCTATCGTTGACTTCGATAATTTCACGGTGTACCGCGAGTAATACCGGCGGTATTACATAGACATAAAAAAACGGCGTTGGCTATAAGCCAACGCCGTTTTTAATTCTCTGCCGCAATTTCTAATCGTGGCGCAGTTAGCCGATTTGGGTCGCCGTCTGAAATGTAATATTCCTGGGGGTTTTGCTCAAAATAGGCCAGCCAGTGGTCCATCCAGGTGCTGCTAACCTCCAAGCGAGAGACCTTATATCGCTCAAAAGCCGGATCAAAAGGAGACACAGACGGGCCGCCCCAAGCCGCCACATTACCAGCGTAATTGTAATTGTACCCACCCCAATTACCGGCCTTTAAGAAATCAAGGGTATAGGGAAAGCCGCCATACGGAACCGACAATGACTTGACGGTGTAGCCGGGCACTAACGTTTCGATGACATGCTTGCTAACAGCCAATTCCCATTCAATTCGCTCGGCGGTAGCGACGGACAGATCGGTATGGTTGACGGTATGGCTGCCGATCTCCATGCCCACATCTACCAAGAACTGCAGCTTGGCTTTGCTCCACTCAGGTTGGCCAAAAATGGCGATATTATCTTGAACATCGTTACCGAGTACAAAAAACGTGGCGTGAGGTGGCCAATCGTCGCCGTATTGGTAATGAAAGTTCATCATAATTCCAACCGCGCTGTCGGCATCGATCGTATTATCGGGCAACATGCGAAACTGGCTGATGTCTGAGTCGTCAAAGCTCAGCACCACCGGTTTTTTACCGGGCGGTACGTTAGGCAAGCCATTTACCAAATCGATGAAATTGACCGGGTAATAACCCTGCTCATAGAGCCGCTGAAGATCATAACGGAAATTATCGGGAGTCCGCTGGTAGCGATCTTCAACATAACTGATGCGGTGGTATTCGAGCACCATCACCTTACCCAGCTCATTAGCATCGGCGAAATAGGGTCTGGGAGGGGTCTCGGGGGTGCTCGCCTCTTTAAACCGCTTCCCTTCGCTCAGAGTCAAACTGGGTTCAGGAGTCACGGTTACAAAGACGATGTTCGATTTAGCAGGGGCGTCATCAGGCACAACCTGGATGAAGGTACAGCTCACCGCCATTACCCCACCGAGCACCAATAGAACCGATATCGTTATAAATTTGAGGGAAAATTTTTGGGTTAGAAAATTTGTCGTCACTCATTTATTGTAAAGTAAAAACAGGAAGATTGCAAAATAAGTTTACATAAATGAGCGATAAAATGGCCTTCGACTAACCTTTATTTGGCGACAACCGGCGCAAAAACTCAAACGTATAAATACCCGTACGATGGCCATCGATCCAGTTGAATTGTAGGGCGTAATTACCCACCAACTCCACCGGATTACCGGGGGTTAGATCGCCGCTGGCCATCGCTTGATCCGGTTTTAGAATACGGAGAGGATCATCATCTTTGCGCTGTTCGTTGCAGGCGGCGCAGGGGCAATTTTTACGCAGCATATCGAGCGGATAAATACTTTTAAATCCGTCACCCCATATAATCCGAACTTGGCGCTGTTTCAAATCGACTTCTACGTTGGTGGCACGTTTTTGTTCCGGGGTTAACTTATCCATCGACATCTTAATTTCTTACCTCACTATATGGTCAATTTGGGCTAGATTGTACACGCTCAAAGTTAAAATACAAAGTTGTCGAGTTGAGAGTTTATAGAGTTGTTTGAGTTAGTAGAGTTGGTGGAGTAGGGAGCGTCATAATTGGCCTCAGAGCGCCTTAAGCTCAGTCGACTCCCAAGAGATGAGAAAGCTGTCGATATAAGGGATTTCGGCTATAATCAGTAGACCGCAATGTTATCCTTCGATACGATTTCGTCTATTTAGCATGCTGCGGTACTCATCATCAGATCAAGCTAAATCTACCGGAGACAGTTATGACCAGTCTACGCCCTAACAGCCTGGTGCTTTACAAAAACCGTCCTGCTAAACTTCTTCAGAGCGGTGACAAATTCGAGATCAAACTAGAAGATGGCCGTCATCTCAAGGTCCGCCCTAAAGATGTGGCCTTGTTACACCCCGGCCCAGTCGACAACCTCAGCGAGTTAAAGCCGCAATTCGGCGACGTCGAAACCGCCTGGGAACTATTGGCGGGCAGCAGCACATCTCTGCCGGAACTGGCCGATCTGATCTTTGAATCATACTCCCCGGCTACAGCCTGGGCCACCTGGGAGTTGGTGGTGGACGGCCTCTATTTTCATGGCGACCCTACCGCCATCAGCGCTGTCTCGGCTGAGCAGGTAGCCCAAACCAAAGCAGACCGAGCCGCCAAGACAGCCAGAGAACAAGCCTGGATCGACTTCATCGATCGCGCCCATCAAGGACAGCTTAAACCCGACGACCAAATTTACTTACGCGAAGTAGAAACCTTGGCCTTCGGCCGGGTTGATCGCAGCCGGGTGCTCCACGCTTTGGGTGTGGCGGAAACCCCCGAAGCAGCTCACGCCTGGCTACTTAAGAACGGCGTCTGGGATGAAACCACCAATCCGTATCCCTCTCGGCTGGGCCTACCCGCTGCCTCATCAACGGCTGACCTAACCGATTTGCCGTCCGAGGAGCGGCTCGATCTGACCCACTTGGCTGCCTTTGCTATCGATGACGAGGGCAGCCAGGACCCTGACGATGCGCTCAGTCTGGATGGCAGCCGCCTGTGGGTCCACATCGCCGACGTGGCCGCTTTGGTTACCCCGGACAGCCCCGCCGACCTCGAAGCGCGAGCGCGGGGGGCCAACCTCTACCTGCCGGAGCGAACCATTACCATGCTGCCGTCTCAAGCTACTCGTTTGCTAGGGCTTGGGTTAGCTGAAATCTCGCCCGCGCTCTCGATAGGATTGGATTTGAATGATGTGGGGGAAGTGACGAATTTGGAGATCAGACCCAGTTGGGTCAGGGTTCAGAGATTAAGCTATGGAGAGGTGGAAACGGCTCTGGATCAGGCGCCTTTTAAGCAGCTTTATCAAATTGCTCAAACTATCCAGGCTCGTCGCCAGGCTAACGGTGAAATCGCCATCGATCTGCCTGAGATCAAGATCAGAGTCATCGACGGCGACATCATCATCAAACCGCTGCCCCCGCTGCGCAGCCGCGACTTGGTTCGAGAGGCGATGCTCGCCGCCGGAGAGGCCGTCGCCGGTTTTGCGGCCCGTCAAGGTATCCCTTTCCCATTTACTACTCAAGACGCGCCTGAGTCATACGAGTTTCCTGATACCATCGCCGGTCATTTTGCCCGGCGACTAACCCTCCGGCGCAGCCAACTCACCAGTATGCCGGGGCCTCACGCCGGCTTGGGCCTGGACATCTACGCCAAAGCCACCAGCCCGCTCAGGCGGTATTCCGATCTGGTCGTTCACCAGCAACTGCGAGCCTATTTACGCGGCGCCGGCTTGCTGGACACCCAGCAAATTCTGGAACGCGTAGGCGCGGCTGAGGCCGTCGAAGGCGATGTGCGTCGCGCCGAGCGCCTCTCGCGTCAACATTGGACTCTGGTCTACCTCATGCGCCGGCCCGATTGGCATGGCCAGGGCATTGTTTTAGAAAAACGAGGTCCGCGCAGCCTTATCCTTATCCCGGAACTCGATCTGGAAACCCAACTCCACTTACGAGAAGAGTTGCCCCCCGACTCGGTCGTTACCCTTAGGTTTAACCGCGTTAATCTGGCTGAGCTAGATGCCCACTTTCGCCTCGTGACAGAATAATCATAGGCATAATGTCGTTAGGCGTCAGGTAGAGGCTGCTTTGCTTCCGGAGGAACAGGCTCGGTTGGAAGCGGCGGAGTCGACGCAACCATCGGCTCAGACGGCGCTGCTAAATTGGGAAATGGATCAAGGTCAAACATTTTACGCCAGGCATAAACCCCTAACAATTTAACTGTGGCCAAAACCGGGGCAGCCAGCATGACGCCTAACAATCCAGCCAAGGTACTCCCCATAATTGCGCCAACCATAATTAACAGTGGATGTAGCCCTAAGGCCCCCCCCACAATCCGTGGATTGAGCCAGTTGCCCTCGATCTGCTGCAGAATAATCCCTATCCCCAAAACGAGCAGGCCAAACCACAGCGGGCTAAGTCCCAACCAATTTTCACCTTGAAACATCGCTACGGCTGTTGATAAGGCCACTGTAATAAACGCGCCGACAAACGGGATAAAATCTAAAACTCCGGCCAACACCCCTAACAGTAACGCATACCGCACCCCCAAAATCCACAACACAATGGCAAAAATCACAGCCATTAACGTGGCTAATAGCGTTTGACCCCGAAGGTAACTGTTCCAGATACGTCCTGTCTCCGCCAACAATCGCTTAACGTCCTGGCGATAACCCGGCTGGTAGATCGCATCGCTGATGATACCACCAAAACGCGGCCAATCGATCGCAAAATAGATCGATAAGACAAATACCAATACTGCCCAACCAATCCAACCGGCCGTCATCGACGCCGCGGCGGTGACGAACTGGGCGCTCTGGCTTAAAATGGCCTGAAATCCCGAGGCCAACTGTTCTAAAATGGTATTAAAATCGATCTCAAATTGATTAGGTTGAAACGTCCAGGGGCCGATGGTGACCGAGCGAGAAAAAAACGCTTCAAACTGGGCCGGCCCGTTGACAATAACCTCCTCACTGACATCGATTAACCCGGCTGTTTGCTGGTAGATAGTGACGCTGGCTACGGCCAGCAAGGCCATTACGATTAAAGCAAACGTGGTATATACAATCCCGATAGCCCCTCCCCGACTCATTGGTGTTCGCCGGTCAAGCATTACAATTAGGGGGTTAAGAATGTAAGCAATAATCCCGGCTACAACCAGCGGGCTGATCACGGATTGAAACCGCCAAACGGCTAAGCCTAATAAGATGGTGGCAAAGGCGGCTACAAACAGTTTGGTAGGCGTACTCCAATTGGGAGAACGTAAGTTTGTGGACATAGGTATTATCTCCCTTTATAGGAAATCGAATCATATTGATCATAGCCTGTTTTTTAATGGATGCCAAGTCGATACAGTCCACCTTCTTAGCAGCGTAGAACCTAGATCCCTGCCTAAAACCGGACCCAAGCCCGTCACCCACTGACTAAATACAGTCGTCTCTATAAAAATTGCTTCCGCTTTTATCCTGTGCTAGACTCTAGCCGATTCAAAATCGCTGTGAGAAAATTCACGATTTGTTATCCGTAACCGATTTCGATTTGCCAAGAAGGAGGATTTATCCTTGGAAATCCGAAAGATTGTTTTAATTCAACCCGGCCGAGAAGGCCGGATTTTTGGTAAAGCGCCCGCTGCATCTTATACGCTGATGCGCCTGGCTTCATTGGTGCCTGACGATATCGATGTTGAAATTTGGCACAATGACTGGGAGCCGGTCGAGAAAAAACTGCGCAGTTTGAGCAAGCACGATCTGGTTGGCATCACGGCTAAAACGTTGGAAGTTGAACAGGCCGAATATTTTGCCCAAATTGCCCGTGAGGCCGGCGTCGAAACCATTGTGGTCGGCGGGAATCACGCCACGCTGATGCCGGAAGACGTCAAACGCTGGGCCGATGTCGTGGTCACCGGCGAAGCCTACCGCACCTGGCCTAAAATCATCGCCGATTTTCAAAACGATACGCTTCAGCCTCATTATGATGATACCGAATGGGCCGATCTCAAAGGCGTCGCGCCGCTGACTGAGCGCGTCATCAAGCAGGTTGACGAGCGGCGACGTTTTTGGACCCCGATGATGGAAATTACGCGCGGCTGCCCCCGTAACTGTTCCTTCTGCACAGCTATCCGGGTCAGCGGCCAAAAGATGCGTTTTCGGCCGGTCGAGGAGATTGTCGAAGAGATCGAGCGGCGTAAGCTCGACCGCTTTTTCCTGACCGACGACAATTTTGGGCTCTCCTTTATCATCGACCCCGATTACACCGAACGGCTATTTTTAGCGCTGGAAAAACTACCGCTGCGCGGCTGGACCACTCAGGCTGAAATGGCCGTGTCCAAATATCCCGATTTGCTCAAATTGGCCAAGCGCGCCCACCTCGACAAATTTTTCATTGGCTTTGAGTCGGTTAACCCGGACAACTGGCGCGAATTAGGCGGCAAGAGCAAGGGGTTGATCAAGCAGTACCAGGCCTCGATCAAAGGCATCCAAGAACACGGTATCGGGGTAGTGGGGTTGTTTGTGTTTGGCTTTGATAACGATACCCCCCAAGTGATGTGGGATACCTGGGAATTCGGCAAAAATTCGGGCCTGGACAGCATGAGCACCACGGTGTTGACGCCCTATCCCGGCACACCCTTCCGCGATCAATTGCTTCAGGAAGATCGCCTCATCCCCGACAAAACCTGGCGCTATTACGATACGGCCCATGTGGTGTATTATCCCAAACAAATGACGGTTCCAGAATTTGAGCGGGAATACGACAAAATTTGTCGGGCCATTTACTCGCCTTACCGGATTGCCCAGCGTGGTCTACGGGCGCTAGCCCGCCATCCGATCCGGCGGATGCCGGCTAAAGCCTTCGGCAGTTTCAGCACCGATTACGGCTACCGGCGCACCTTTGCCTGGCGAAACGCTTTTTCATCGTAGATTGGCAACCGTCAAATAAAAAGCCTCCCATTTAGGAGGCTTTTTGATTCAATTTTATAACACGCTGGTTCGTAGTAATGGCTTTAGCCATCTTGCTAGCTGCGGCTAAAGCGGTTACTACAAACACCTATTTCCTATCGCCAATCAAAGACCCGGTGTTCACTTTCAGGGCTGACAGCCGTTCCAACCCCTTCTTCATTTACTCGCTCGATAATCACAAACCATTCGTAGCGGCTGCTCGGCGGATCGATCTGCTGGTAAAGCGATAGCGGCACCACCCACTGCGGCTCTTTAACATTCGACCCCTGGTAGGTAGGCTGACCGTTGAATGGGTAAACCATACGCACCGCGTATTGCTCATCCTCGGCTAAATCTACCGGCTGCCACTTAAGAATGATTTCATTAAAGCCAATAAACGACTCCTCGGGCTTGGGTGACAGCAAGACCGGCGCATCGTATTTAAATTGGGAGGCCGGCGTGGGTTCGACGGTCGGCTCCGCTGCCTCTTCTTCTTCAACAACCTCTTCGGTCGGGGTATTGGTGGGTTCGGGCGTATCAGTCGGTTCAGGGGTGTCAGTGGGTTCGGGCGTGCCAGTTGCTTCAAGGGTGGGTGTGTCGGTCGCAGCAGGGGTATCGGTGACCGGCAGGAGCGTAGGCGTAGCGGTAGACGTACTGGTGGACGGCAGCGTCGGTGTAGACACCGGAGAAATAGGCGACTCTACCGCCGCCGGTTCAAGCGACTCGTCTGTCGCCTCGGCCTCAGGTTCATCGGTGGGCAAGGTAACAGCGGGTTGAGCTAGCCCCAAGCTGGCTAACAGACCGCCTTCCTCCTGCATCGCGACAAACCAACCACTGCCCGCGCAAACCACGCATAAGGCCAGCAGGATTATGCCGCCGCCAATGGCAAATGAGAGCGTCATCGGCTGCGACAGCCGTTCTTGCCAAGCCGGCGCGGCGGCTTTCTTGACTCGCTTTTTGCGGCGAGTTCGTTTAGGTTCGATCTCTTGACCAATTAGCGCTTCGGGCACTGCCGGCGTCTCTACATCGGATTTCTCAGCCTCAACTTCGCCAATCGCTTCAGATTGAGCTTCGGCTTCGGCGGTTATATCTTTTTTCGCATCGACTTCATTTTTAGGCGCAATCGGCGCCCCGGTCGGTTCGACACTCTCGGCGGCGACGGCTTCCGCTTTAATCGGCTCCGCTTCAGCTTTCATCATTGTTGGACCGGCAGCGTCAGCCGCAAGCGGTTCAGCTTGAAGCGGCATTGGGGTCTCAGCCGGCACCTCGCCCGAGGCGGCAGGGAACGGTCCTGCCGGTGAGACGCTGACCGGCGGCAAAATTGGCTCCGAATCTTTACGCTGAACGATCACCGGCGTCGATCCGCTGTCTCGCTTGCGCACCGCTTTGGGCGGTGTGCGCACCTTGGCCTTGTTCGGTATCGGGCGGGGTGGTTTCTGCGGTTCTTTACGCCCGACAGGTTGCGGGCGAGTCGGTTCCCGCCGTTCAATCGGTCCGATGCTTTCCTCTTCGGGCGGCGGCAAGTTATCCGGCAGCGGTGAAGTAGGCTGCGGCCGCACCGGCCGAGAAACCGACGGCGGCGGCTCGGGCCGGCCTAGCGGCGGCCCATCAGCCTCAGGTGCAGCAGGTGGCGGAAACGGTAAGTTCGACGGCCGCATTCGCGGCGGCTCGCCGGGCCGGGGCGGCATTCTCATTTCCGGAGGCGCCGGCGGTGGTGAGAAAGGTCGGGTCTGGTAAGGACCGGGTTGGGGCGGCGGCGGCGGCAGATCGTCATTGGGTGGTGATGGCATTGGTTCCGGCACAGGCGATGATGGCGCGGGCGGCGGCGGCGACGCTGGCGCCGGCTCTGGTTCGGCCGGTTTGGGGTTAGGCGGCGGCGCGGTGTCAGCCACCTGGTTAACGGCTTGCCGAATATGGGCCAGATCCAACGGGTCTTCGCTCTCACCGGGAAATAGAAAATCGCTGACCGAGTCAGGCCGCGTTACCAACCAGGCCACCAACGCGCGGTGGGCGTCCAGATCAAGTTCAACGGTTTTGGCTTGGTGTTCATCCGCCGCCGGAATGACAATGCTGGGATGTTTTCCGGCCAATCGCAAATGCGACAGGCGCAGGTTCGACACGTCTTCGGGCGTCAGCCCAACATGCCGAACCAGGGTGTATAAGGCTTTATTCAAACTCTGTTCTTTGGAAGATTGTTCGCTCATAACATTTTTCTGGTAAAAGATTATTG
>JAGRCC010000244.1 GCA_020433785.1 Anaerolineae bacterium | reverse complement strand
TCGGCTCGCCGCCCATGGTCAGGCGGACATCGCCGGCGGTGAGGGCGGCATCGACCTGCTGGCCCAAGGCGTTGATGGCTGCCCATTGGGTCTCGGTGTAGGGTTTGGTTACCCGTGGGTCTTCGTGGACGCGCCGCACAGAGTTGTCGAAGTTGAACTCGATGACTTCACTTTTGTCGGTATAGCCGGTGACGGGCGCGGCGCTGACCGGATCGGGGGTGCAAGCCAGTGGGATGTGGCCCTCGCCGGCGAAGAGACCGGAGGTGGGGTCGAGGCCCAGCCAGCCCGCGCCGGGGATGTAGACCTCGGCCCAGGCGTGCAGGTCGGTGAAATCTTCGGTCGGGCCGGAGGGACCGTCGAGGGCTTCGATATCGGCGGTTAGTTGGACCAGGTACCCCGACACAAAACGCGCCGCCAGCCCCAGGTGACGCAAAATTTGGACCAGCAGCCAGCCGGAGTCGCGGCATGAGCCGAGCGCTTTCCCCAGCGTCTCTTCGCAGGTTTGGATGCCGGGCTCCATGCGGACGGTGTAATTGAGGTCCTGCCACAAGCGCTGGTTCAGCTCAACCAGGAAATCGACAATCGGCTTCTCGGAGCGGTCGACGCCGGCCAGCCACGCCATCAGCAGCGGGCCGTCCTCTTTGGTTTCGGTGTAAGGGGCCAGTTCTTTGGCTTCCTGAGCGGCGTAGTTGAACGGATACTTTTCGGCGTACTCTTCGACAAAGAAGTCGAAGGGGTTGACGACGGTCATATCGGCCACGACATCGACCTCGATGTAGAGCTCGTCGGCGCGTTCGGGGAAGACGACGCGGGCCAGGTAGTTACCGAACGGGTCTTGCTGCCAGTTGATGAAATGCGGCTCCGGCCTGATGGTTAGCGAATAGGCCTCGATGGGGGTGCGGCTGTGCGGGGCCGGCCTCAGCCGGAAGATGTGGGGCGACAGCGCGACCAGGCGGTCGTAGCGGTAATGGGTTTTATGGTTGATGGCCACGTGGATGGACATAGCAACTCCTTTTGGATGGGGTAAACAAAAAAACGCCCACAGGTATACAACGGCATCGTTGTGTTTGGTGAGCGTCTTGGCTGTTTGGTTAGTTGGTTGGTTAGTTGGTTAGTTGGTTGGTTAGTTGGTTGGTGATTACTTAGCCTTAGCCTCAGCCTTAGCCTTATTCAAACAGGTACCGATATCTGATGGATAGTAAAGGGTTGAACGATTATACTTGTCGGTTAAAAACTTTGCAAGCTATTCAACTTAGGAATACTATTTTTCACTTGACTTGCAGTCAGTCGCTCTCCGACCTAAAATATTTAGTATGCTTTAAAGTCGATCCGGTCAATGGTGACTGGAAATTATTCATCTCAACGAATGAGATAGTTAGCGAGGATAAAATCATGACAGTTGCTCCATCAGTTGCAATCCCTGAAAAGGAAAAATCAATCATCAAAGAATCGCCCGGACAGCGTATGCTGCAATCGGCCTACAGCCATCTGGATGACGCGGCCGAGCGGCTTGGGTTGTCGCCCGGCATGCACCAGAGGCTGCGCACTTGCGAGCGGTCGCTGACGGTCGGGCTGCCCATCTTGAATGACGAGGGCGATATCGAAGTGTATACCGGCTACCGAGTGCAGCATACCAACGTCCGTGGGCCATGTAAGGGTGGGGTTCGCTATCACGCGGATGTTTCTTTAGAAGAAGTTACGGCGTTGGCCCAGTTGATGACCTGGAAGTGCGCCGTCCTCAACTTACCTTATGGCGGAGCCAAGGGCGGTATTTGTGTCAGCCCCAACACGCTCTCGGAGAATGAACTGCGCCGGCTGACCCGGCGCTATACTTACGCTATCCTGCCGATCATCGGCCCCAAGAAAGACATTCCCGCGCCCGACGTCAACACCGACGAGCGCACGATGGCCTGGATGAGCGACACCTACAGCGCCTTTCACGGCGAGGCTACCCACGAAATTGTGACCGGCAAACCGATCATCTTAGGTGGCAGTCAAGGCCGGGCTGGAGCGACCGGGTTGGGCGTCGCGATAATTGCCGAGAGTACGTTGAAGCGAAACGATCGACCCATAGAAGGGGCCACGGTGGTGGTTCAAGGTTTTGGCAAGGTGGGCTATTGGGCGGCCTATTATCTGGCCCAAGACGGCTGTAACGTGATCGCCGTAAGCGATGTATCGGGCGGCTATTACAACCCTAACGGGATCGATGTCGAAACCCTGTTCAAATTTACCCGTACCTCACCCACGCGCACGTTAAATGGCTGTCAACATGAATTCGCGGTCGAACCGATCAGTAACGAGGAGTTACTAGCCTTGCCTTGTGATGTCTTAATTCCTGCCGCGCTAGAAAACCAGATCACGTCGCGCAACGCCGATCAAATCAAAGCCAAATTTATTGTCGAAGGGGCCAACGGTCCTACCAGCGCCGCCGCCGATAAAATTTTAACGGAGCGTGGCATTGTCGTGGTACCTGATATCCTGGCTAACGGCGGCGGAGTGACGGTTAGTTATTTTGAGTGGGTGCAGGGTTTACAGGCGTTTCCTTGGGAGATTGAAGTCGTTGATAAACACTTACGTCATTTTTTGGACATTGCCTTCCGGCAGGTTTATGATTTCAGCGAGCGGAACAATGTCAACTTACGCCAGGGAGCCTTCATGCTAGGCATTTCCCGCGTGGCTGAGGCTATTATCCAACGGGGCGTCTTTCCATAGACTGAAGTTAGTAATTGATGCCTAAACAAACCCGTCGATTACTTTTTAGACAAATCTTTAAGTTGTAAGCCTAAATCTTTTAGGATAGCTGTTAGTGTTCCTGGGGGAACTTCTTTTGAAGGATGATTGGGAATGACGGTACGTAAATCGGTTTCCGGTCGCCACCAAATTTCGTGACTTCCACCGGCTTGCCGGAGTGGTTCACAGCCGAGCTTTTTGAGCTTACGGCGAAGCTCGCTGTAGCGCATGATTTAAGCCGCTTGCAGGAGTGGGTGAGGAAGTTCAAAAACCCAAATAACGTCCGACAGCATTACTTCAGGCGCGTTGGCAATAAAAGCCCAGCCTTTTTCCTGACAAACCTCAAATAACGCTTGAGCCACAATCGGTAGTTCTTCCAAAAGTTTTTCGAGCGTATCACCCGTTACTAAAAAACCCTGGATGGCTGAAGTTCGAGCCATCCAGGTGTGGTCTTCATGGGTTATTTCTAAGGTTAAATGATAAGCCATGATAAATCTCCTGTAGCTTGCTAAAGATTGTAGTGTGGAGTGAACGAAATAGCAAGCACTATTACATCTATCTCACCTAACCAATTTTTCAGCATATAAGGTCGTAAGCTTTGAAAATTCATTGGGGAGCAATTCCAAAGGATACATCCTTCCAGCCCGAACGCGAAGGCTGGTCGCCGATTCGCGAGCCGGGGCCGCTAGCGATTCAGTTTATAGCCGTGCCGGTGGCGATTGTTGTGGTCGGGCTGCTTGGGACGGCGCTGTATCTGGTCTGGCCCGGCGGCAGCGCCAGTACATCGATCTGGCTACTAACGGCGATGGCGATCTTACTTATCCCGATCCATGAGATTTTACACGCCGTTTGCTTTCCGGGCGGGCTGGCATCACCCCATACGGTGATTGGCATCTGGTTGAGCCGGGTATTGTTCTACGCCCACTATGAGGGTGTCATGTCGCGCACCCGCTTTTTGGTAACGTTTGCCATGCCGTTTCTGGTGTTATCGCTTCTACCGATTATATTAATCGGTCTCTTGCGCTGGCCGGCGCTGGAGTTGGTCGCGCTGTCGATTGTGAACGGTGCGGCGGCTTCGGGGGATATCATCGGCCTCATCCTGATCGGGGTTCAGGTGCCGGCGTCGGCCAGCGTCAGAAATCGCGGCTGGCGGACCTACTGGAAGTATTAGCGTTCAACAGTCCACAGATAGCCGCAGATGCTCACAGATAGAATCAAAATAGAGATAAAAATCTGTGGCTATCTGGGTAAATCTGTGGACTGCTTTGTTTTAAATAGGATTTACGCAGTTGGGGGTATCGAACCAGGTGACAGTCACTTAGACGCGATAAATAGAGTTGTTTGGGCTTAAGCGGACGTTCGTTTTCGGCAAAAAGTGACTGTCACCTTTTGAACTGCGTAACTCCTATTAAAATAACTTGTTACGCTACAAACTGTCGCAGGGTGAGGATATCTTCGCGCAGCGTTTCTTGTAAGGTCGGGTTGTAAAAAGCGGCGGCGGGGTGGTAGAGCGGCACTATCGCGACCTCGCCATAGGCGGCTTGCGCCTTGATTACTGACCCGTGGACCTGGCTGATCTTCTGCTTGTCAAAAACATCGAACTGCTTGAGAATGAACTCCATAGCGAAACGGCCCAAAGGGGCGATGACTTTCGGTTGGATGATCTCGATCTGCTGGACTAAAAACGGGGCGTAGAGTTTGATCTCCCCAACGCGCGGATTGCGATTATCCGGCGGTCGATCCTTGACGATGTTGGTGATGTAGATATCCTCACGTTGAAGGCCGATTAACCCCAGCAGTTCATTCAGCACTTTGCCCGCACTGCCCACAAAGGGCCGGCCTTGTTTGGCTTCCTGCTCGCCGGGCGCTTCACCGATCACCATAATTCGGGCCTGGCTATCACCCTCGCCGAATACGGCGGCGTAATTGTTTTCGGTGCGGTAGGTGTACAACGGCGACTCTTCGAGCTGGCGAACAGCTTCCGCCAGTTTTTCTAATTGAGCTTCTCGATCGTTTGGCATAGTTCTGACGTAGTGTTACGAATGATTTTATCCGAAAATTTCAGTCGGACGTAGAACGTGGGACGTGATATACTTTTATCACGTCCCACGTTCTGCGTTTCATGGGTATTGTAACTCAAGTTGGCACCCTCACCAAATAGCTCCAAAATCGTCGAGTTTCGCGTTCCTGTTGTTAGGGCTTCCGCCAGTTTTTAGACCGCTCCGGTTGAAATCACGCCGGTGGTCGTACGGCTGGAGCGGGTTTGTCGCACCAGGTTACCAAAGCCAAGCTTGTCTAAGCGGTGCTGCGGCAGCGATGAATCTTCGGTGATGACCGTGGCCGGCCAGCGGCCATCTTCGCGCGTGGCCATTTTCCACAGCCCGCTGGCTAATTTACCGAGCTTCTGTTGAAAAGCCTGGGCCAGGCCCGTAATATCTTGCCCCTTGACCACCTGCTCTTCCAGACACTGTTCTAAAGCCACGCTGCCCATCACCGATACCGTCATCCCTTGAGCATAGACCGGGTTCAGAGCGTAAACCGCATCGCCCATCACCAGAAAGCCTTCCAGATATCGGGGTAATTTATCGTAGTGGCGCAGCCGATTTTCAGTCGAACGGTAACCGCAGGGCCGGGTCAGCGGCTGGGCGTCTTTGATGGCGTCATACAACTGCGGAGTCGGTAAGCTGCGAGCAAAGTCGAGAAAACCGGCCTCGCTCGTGGGCGGGTAGTCGCGGCCCATGCCGATCAGGGTCACTTGCCAACGATTACCCTCGATCGGAATGATCAGGCCACCGCGTGTGCCGTGAGGCGGGGTGGGCCGGATCGATAGTGTTTTCCAGTCGCCGTCGAAGTTAGCCGGACGTTGATAAATGCGGGTCGAGTAGCCGGGAAAGGAATTAACGATAGTTTCGCGCGGCGGCTCATAACCCAATTTGGCCAGCCAGGTGGGCGCTTGCGAGTTACGGCCACTGGCATCAACCACCAGATCGGCCAACAGCACCATCTCTTCGCTGGCGGAGCCGTGACGAGGCCGCAAACGCACCCCGGTCACCTGTCGGGCTAAGCGGTCAACGGCCAGCCCGACCGTTTCATATTCTTGCAGAAATTCGACCCGGAACTGGCTGGTCAGCCGCCGATAAATGGCCTGTTCGAGCAATGGCCGGCTGAAGGTCATCGAAATGAGCGTCGATTGCTGCTTAACTTCGTGCCAACTGCCGGCCAGATAGAAGGCCATCTCGCTGCCGCCATTAATCCGAATGGCGCCGTTAGCACACAATTCGTCAAACAAACCAGGAAATTTCTCTTCTAAGATGCGTTCGCCCCGGAGCGGTAGCGTGTGCGAGTGACGAGCCTGAGGTGTCCCCCGGCGAAAATCAGGTGTGTCAGGGAGTTGGTCTCGTTCGATGACGGTGACTCGGGCGAAGGTATCGCTTAAAACGCGCGCCGCTGTCAATCCGGCGATGCTGCCCCCAATTACTACGGCATGTCCAAATTTAGCCCGCTGCTGGTTTGTGTCGATAGTTTTTTCACTCATCATATTCCTCGCAAAATCTGACCGATAAGTTGACCTGCAGACCGGCCATGTGTTTAGTAACAACCCTACTATATCACCTCAATGCGAATAGAATAAGAATAAAGTGTGAAAAAATGAACTCATCTCAAATTGATCAATAAAAAGAGCTAACACCAAGCGGCGTTAGCTTTCGTAATTGAATAGTTATACCGAGATTAGTTTGAAACCGAAACTTTTAAGAAAGATGGTATGTCATGCCCGAATGTCGTTATCGGGCATCCAACGGGGTCTATAAGCCTGGATTCCCGCTAAGCTTGTCCTCGCGTAGGCGGGGAAGCATGCGGGAATGACATCTCAAAGTTTCGGTCTCATTCTGTTTCAGTATAAATTGAGCGTACTGTCTCAAGGTTGATTATTTGTAGGACTGAGTTAATTGTCCGGCGGAGCCAACTTGCCAATGGCCCACCAGATTGGCCCGGCTGTTCTTGATCAGCTCCGGATCAAATGACTCATAGCGTAAGCCGGTTTCCCTACCGCGATTGACCAACTTGGGGTTGATGAAAAGTCCGTGCATCAGCGCTAACCAGCGATGATTGATGTAAAGATTTTGTTTCTGCATGATAAGCCCTCCCGAAGACTTATTAACGCTTGTAAAAATGTAAACTTCACCGTTTCGCTGAAGTTAATGATTAGTGGATGCCCTTAATCTATCAGTCCAATGCGAAAAGAAGGCGAAATTTGGCTGAAAAGAGCAGTAGGGAATCCCCTACGGCCTTCATAGGGGAACTCTCTATTCAAAGCCGCCCCGAAAACCGATATAATGGTAGTTAGATGCGAAATTGCACAGATAAGTGCCAGCAGGAAGGAAATATCAATGAAACAAATTAACTTTAATTTGGGCACAAAAGTTCACTGTACCGACGGACAGTGTGGGAACCTGTCGAAGTTGGTCATTGATCCGGATAATGGTTATGTGACTGATATCATTGTTGAAAAAGGATTTTTAATGACCACAGATACGGTCTTACCCATCACGCTGGTTGAGGAGGTAACCGACGAACAAATTCGTCTCTCTATTTCCAGCGATGACATTAGCCGCTATCCTAATTATCAGGTAACCGAATTTGAAGAACCGGCTGAAATTCCGGGTCAGCAACCGGTTAATGTTATTAGTCCCTTTGGAGTTCAGACAGTGACTGAACCGGCCGTACCGATGGTTAAACGAAAAATCACCCGAGGCATCGAAGCCGGCCGTCAAGTCATCGAGGCCGGAATGAAAGTCAGTAATGATGATGGGGTGGTCGGCAAGGTTGATCGGGTCATTCTCGATCCCGTTACCGGCAAAATCACTCACATCGTAATTGACCAGGGCTTGATCGTTAGTAACTTAACCATCATTCCCATTGCCATTGTTGAAAGCATCTATAATGATGGGATATTCGTCATAGCCACCAACCAAGAGATCGAACAATTCCCGGCCTATGATCCGTCTCTCAATCTAATGCTATAAGCATGCATCCTACCCAAGTTGTCACTCCAAGCCAATAATCACGTTGGTGAGGTTCCATCCTAAGAGGTTCCGCCTAAAATCGGAGCCTCTTTTTTTATGGTTAAACCGGGTCGGGGACGGGTATCGTTCTGTCTCTTCCCTAGTAGCAACGGCTGTGTTATACTTCGGTTACACCAACCGCTGACCAATTAAGGAATGAGAATTAAATAAGTTTCCTATTTCCAAGGGCAGTAATTGGTAATTGGTAATTAGAGATTGAATTACCAATTACCTGGCTCAAACGTGGAAGTTATTTAATTCACGATTTTAAGGGTATTTATTCAGCAGATAAAGGGACCGGCGCTTCATCGGCGTAACTTAAGTAAAAGTGCCGGCCCCCGAATAGATCCGTGGGGAAGATGCTACGCTTAAAACTTTTAGGCTATCCCGAAATCACCATCGATGATCAGCCGGTGACCGAGGCCCTGCCCAGTAAAGCCCAGGCCATTCTCTTTTACCTGGCGGTCACCGGCCAGACCCAGTCGCGCTCTGCCCTGGCCGGCTTGCTGTGGGGGGATATGCCGGAGGCGTCGGCCCGCACCAATCTGCGCAAAGCCCTGGTCGATCTGCGTCGCATCTCCGGGGATTATCTCGACATCAGCCGCCACGACGTCGCCTTCAAATCCGGCAGCAATATCCAGATCGATGTCGCTCGTTTTACCACCCACGTCGAGTCAGCCGGTACCTCCAATATCAGTCACCTCCAAGCAGCGGTCGATCTCTATCGCGGCGATTTCTTGACCGGTTTCTACGTCCTCAACGCGCCCGACTTTGAAAATTGGATGCTGGCTGAACAGGCTCGCTTGCGTGAACTGGCGGTTCGGACGTTGCACGACCTGGCCACTCATCACACGCAGCAAAACAACCCGGCCGCCGGCATCCGCTGTTTGCGGCGGCTGCTGACTCTGGAGCCGTGGCGCGAAGAGGCCCACCGCCATTTGATGCTGCTGCTGGCCCGCAACGGTCAACGCGGCGCGGCCCTGGCTCAGTTCGATCTTTGTCGGGAGATACTGGCCGATGAGTTGAGCGTTGAGCCGGGAGTTGAAACCGTGGCTTTATATGAGCGCATCAAAGCCGGCGAGTTAAAGCCGGCTTCAACGGTCGATGTCGCTGCCAAAGCAGACTTGACGCCGCCAATAAACAATCTGCTGCACAACCTGCCCCCCCGGCTCACGCCGTTTATCGGCCGGGGGCAGGAGCTTGATAGGCTCGACAACCTGCTGCACAGCCCCGACGTCCGGCTGGTGACGCTCATTGGGCCCGGCGGGATGGGCAAAACGCGACTGGCTCTGGCCTCCGCCGAGCGCCAACTGCCTCCGAAAATAAACGGCTCTCCGGTGATCTCGCCCTTTCCTCAGGGCGTTTATTTTGTCTCGCTGGCGCAGCTCGATGCCGCCGAACATATCATTCCCACCATCGCCGACGCGCTCAACTATGCGCTGGAAACGGGCGGGCAGAAAAACCGCTCGGCCAAACAGCAAATTCTCGACTATCTGCGCCAAAAACAGCTTTTGCTTATCTTCGATAATTTCGAGCATGTCCTGGAGGGCGTCGATCTAATCCTGGATATTTTGCATACAGCCCCGGCGGTAAAAATTGTCGCCACCTCCCGCGAGCGGCTCCGGCTGCATCAAGAGCATGTCTTTGCCATTAAAGGGTTGGAGTTTCCCCAGCAGGCCCGCGTCTTTAATCATGAAACCAGCCTCGATTGCCCTGCCATCGAACTGTTTTTGCAGAGCGCCCGACGTGTCCAACCCGATTTTGAGCCAAACGCCGATAACTGGCTGGCGTTAGTTGAAATTTGCCACCTGGTCGAAGGCATGCCGCTGGGCATCGAGTTGGCCGCCTCTTGGGTTGATATGCTGGCTATTGTCGATATCGCCGCCGAAATCCGGGCCAACATGGATTTTCTTGAAGCCGATGTCCGCAACATGCCGGCCCGTCAACGCAGCCTGCGGGCGATTTTTGAGACGTCATGGCAGCGTCTCGATCTGCCCGAGCGGGACGTCTTCGCTCAGCTTTCGGTCTTTCGGGGCGGCTTCACCCGCCAGGCGGCGCAGAAAATAACCGGCGCCTCGCTCCAGATGTTGACCAAGCTGGCCGACAAATCGCTGTTGCAGTTCGATAAACAGCGAGGCCGCTACCAAATTCACGAGATGCTGCGCCAGTACGGCGCCGAACAACTGATCACCACCGTCATCGACAAAGTGATCATTTGGGATCGGTATAGCGCCTACTACTGCGCGGCGCTCCACAAGCTGCAATCCGATCTCAAAAGTGGCGGGCATCGATCAGCCTTGGCTCTGATTGAGGCGGATCTGGAAAATGCGCGCACTGCCTGGAAATGGGCCGCCGCTTGTCGCTACGTCGATCAGTTAGCTCAGGCCATGCCCAGTCTGGGCCATTTTTATGAATGGCAGGGACGTTACCAAGAAGGCAGTGAAGCTTTTGAAACGGCCGCCGCCGCGCTGCAAAGCCACGAGCGCGAGTTAACCGAAACCGACAGCCCGGTTATCGAGACCCGTCTGGTCTTAGCGCAAGTTTTGGCCTGGCAGAGTGTGTTCAACCGCCTGCTAGGTCACACCGACGCCGCCGAGTCGCGGCTTAATGAGTGTCTCATCCTCCTGGACGATCCGGCTCTGGCGGCCGAAGAGGTCCGACCGGCCAAAGCGTTTGCCTTGCTCCAATTGGGCAGCAGCACCTTTGTGGCTAACAACGCCATCTATCAACGCTACCAGCAGAGCCTGGAGTTGTATCGTCAGCTAGATGATCCGTGGGGCATCGCTATGGCGTTGTCATCGCTGGGGCGCTTTACTCGAATGACCGGCGACTACGTTAAAACCCAACAGCTTTGGGAAGAGAGTCTGGAGCGCTGGCGCATGTTAGGTAACGAGCGCGGCATCGCCAACGCGCTGGCTGAATTGAGTTTGCTGGCCCGCTACCAGAGTCACTATGCGGAGGCCGAGCGGCTGGCGCAGGAGTGTTTGCTGCTGGCCCGCGACCTGGGCAATCGTGCGGCCATTGCCGACGGGTTGGGCAACCTGGCCATGTCCTATTATTTCTTGGGTAAGTTTCAACGAGCCCACGCTGCGTTAGTGGAGTGTTTAGCATTATGTGACGACCTGGGCGACTCCAAATCTTCGATGATCGCCTGTTTCCGGCTGGGCATTGCCAACGGAGGACAGGGCAATTTTGAACGGGCCAATCACTATGCCCAACGTGGTTTACGCATCGCCCGGCAGGTCAGCGACTCTTTCGGCATCACCCTATTACAATATCTGATTGGAGCGATTGCCGTTTGCCGGGAGGATTTTGTCGAGGCCCAGGCCACCCTCAAGGAAAGCGTTGAGATTGGTCGCGCCACCGGCCTTCTCACAGAAGTTAGCTTTGCCCTGCAAGAGTTGGCCCTGGCCGAGCACGGCCTGGGTAATCTACCGCACGCCCGGCAATACACTGTTGAGGGCTTGCAAACAGCCCTTGAAGCCGGCGATACCATCTCTCTGGCCCTGAATATTCTGCCCTGCGCCCTCCTGCTGGCAGAGCAGGGTCACACACAGCGCACCGCCGAACTGTGGGCCATGATCGCCGATGAGCCGTGGATTACCCAAAGCGCCATCTTCGAAGCGGCCCGGCGAAAGATAAAGGACGCCTTGGCCGGTTTATCGACCGACGAATTTGAGGCCGCCCGCGCCAAGAGCCAAGGGCTCGAGCTACGAGCGGTGGTTCCGCATCTGCTGGCCGAGCTTCAGGCGTTGGGGTGGAGTTCGGTCACCGGAAAATAGAGTTCGTAGATTGGCCCAATTTCAGCGAAATGATTGAGAAAGCACTCAAATAGGCGAACTAGACGAGTGGCGCTACTCCAGATTACGAAAACTGGACCAATCCATTTGAACCGCAAAGACGCCAAGAATACGAAGATTTTATATAAAAACGTCGCGAACTTGGCGTCTTTGCAGTAAAATCCACTTCATCTGCTAACAAGTCTTTCCCTTACTCCCTACCCCCTACGGCTTACTCCTTCTAATGACTCGGTTTGATGTTTTGGTTTAGGCTGAAGAAGTTGGTGGGATCGTATTTGTCTTTGAGCGCTTGCAGCCGGTGGTATTTATCGCCAAAGGCGGCGCGCATCATCTCATCGCCCTCTTCCAGGAAGCCGGGGAAGTTCAGGTAGCGGCTGCCGTCGGAAAATTCTTCCATATCAGCGATGAACTCGCGCAGCCAGGCGAGGTTGGCCTCGTCATCTTCGGGATGTTCCCAGTTGGCTTCCGGGCTGAGCAGGAACGCCGCCTGGCGGCCGTTAAACGCACTGTCGCTATCGCTGCCCCGCTTAACCGCCCCGCCGACATACCACAGATCGACCGTGCTAAAGACCGACGGTTGCCGGCGAGCGTGCTTGACAAAGCGATCGATCACCTCATCATCCAGCCGGTCCAGGTTCAGCGATTTCCAATAGTAGCGCAGTCCGTCAGGATAATCGGCGTCAAAGGCTTTCTGGGCTTCGACGTAGGGCATAATACCGCTAAAATCGACCAGCGGCTCGCCGAAATCAACCAGCGGTTTCATAAGCTGTTGGCCATCAGCGGCATCCCCGGCGTACATCGCCCCAAACAAAACAAACGGTTTGTGGTGGATGTGCTCCGGGAATAGTTCGGGTTCGGGTGGCACGATGCCGGAGGCCATGATCGTACTGATTTCGTCGGGTGCTTGGCTGGAAAAGTCGCGGTAGAATTGGATGGCCCGTTTCAGGTTATCGCCGGCCGCATCGTGTAATATAAAGGTAAAGGCCACTTCCGGGCCAACGGGATGAAGTTGGTACTCAAACTCGGTGACGATGCCGAAGTTGCCGCCGCCGCCGCGCAAGCCCCACAGTAGATCGCGGTTTTCATTGTCGTTGGCGTTAACCACCCGGCCATCGGCCGTGACCACCTGCGCCCCGATGAGGTTATCGCAACTCAGGCCGTACTTGTTGCGCAGCCAGCCGAAACCGCCGCCCAACGTTAACCCGGCGATGCCCGTCGCCGACACCACCCCCATCGGCGCGGCTAAGCCGTGGGTCTGCGTCGCCGCGTCCAGATCGCCGATGGTCGCCCCACCCTGAGCCCGAGCGGTGCGAGCCTGCGGATCAACCTCAACCTGGTTTAATAATGAAAGATCGATGACCAGCCCCTCATCGGCGGCCACGGCCAGACCGGCCACGTTATGCCCGCCGCCGCGGACGGCCACCCGCAGGTGATGCTCGCGGGCAAAGTTAACCGAGGCCACCACATCTTCCACCGTGACGCAGCGAGCAATGAGCGCCGGATGGCGATCGATCATGCCGTTCCACACGGCGCGGGCTTCATCATAATTGGCGTCGCCGGCGCGGATGAGTTCGCCTTGCAATTGGTTAGCCAATGTCTGAACGGTTTGTTCATCGAGATGACTGGTAAGAACTTGGGTTGTTTGTAAGTGTAACATATTGTTCCTTTCTAACTTCATAAAAAATAATTGAACAACTTGCAAAACATCAAAAGATCGGATACCCTTTAACTACGGTCATATGTTGTATCCTTTTGAAAAGTGGTGTTAGAAGATTAAGTTGTTGTACCTAGGGTAATAGGCCAGGTCAGTTGACCTGGCCTATTATCTTTTTAAATGCGTTTTGTAAGCCACGACCCTAATATATCCGGTCAGGCCCCATCCCGCCTCTGCCAAAATAGGGGGATAAGGGTTGGGTTGTAAGGGTTGGGTTGGATACGGGTTTTGAACTTAAGCCTAGTATATCAAGCCAACCGTACCTGCTTCGCGAAAAAAACGTGAAAATTCGTATCGGTTAGTGTGAATTTCAGAGTAGCAGGGTAGCAGAGAGGCAAGATTGCAAAGGTGCAGTGGGGCAGAGGGGCAGAGCGACAAGGGGCCAGAGTTGCAGGATAGCAGGGATGCAGGGATGCAAAGTGGCAGGAGATAGAAGAGGCAGAGTTAAAGGCGACGCCCATCTACAGCGCCATAAACGCCACAAACTCCATAAACTCTACAAACTACTTCTAATTCCTTCAAACAAATCGACTTCCATCGTCCGGCCGCCGTTGACCAAACTGAACATCCGGTAGTAATGCTCGTGGCCCCATAAATTGGACCAATGCTCAGCCGGCAGCGCTTTCAGCCTCTCATAACCCGGCAGTTGCGAGCGATGGCAGCTAATGGCCGCCCAAACCTGCTGCCAATAGGCCATCGTGTCGATCTGCGTGGTGATCGACCATGCCGGCCAGCCATGAGGCCGTCGATCGAGGCCATCGACATGCATAACCAGATCGCCAAACGCCTCCTCATACACGTCCAGCAGTGGTTGAGTCGATATACGATAATACAGCTTCGAAACCTGATGGGCGGGCCACGGTTCGATGCCCGGATAAGCGGGATTGGTCGCCGCCACGCAAGCTGCCGAGGCAAACTGCGAAATGGCAATATGATCGGGATGGCCATAGGCTCCGGTCAGATCGAACGTGACCACCACCTGCGGGCGAATTTGTCGAATCACAGCGGCAATTTTGCCGATAACCTGGCCCGGTTCAGCCTGATCCAGATCGCCGTCTATGTAATCTAAAAAAGTTACCCCATGCAGCCCCAATACCTGGCTCGCCGCCCGTAATTCCGCCTCGCGAATGCGGCCCAACTCGGTTGGGCCGGGATAATCCGCGGCCGCGCCGAACCAGCCGCGCTCGCCCCGGGTGGCGGTGATGAGATAGGTTTCAACCCCTTCCCCGCCGTATTTCGCCAAAGTCCCCCCCGTACCTAACGATTCGTCATCAGGATGGGCCAAAATCATCAAAAGTTTTAATGGTTCGTTCATATCACACCTCAGAGAAAATGCATTGTCTGCAAAATTAGAGCCGCACGATCTCGGTTATTGTTATACTATAGCATTTTTCGTTGTCTGGCTACTCCCCAAAAGTTAGGTTTATGGAGAAAAAAATATGCGGTTAATGAGACCTCCTCACACGATTTAAATCTTTCTTAAATCACGTTTAACATTTATTTAAAAATCCCATTACTCTCTCTTAACACCATCGGTCTAAGATTCATATCGCTTCATTGAAAGAGTTCATAGGCGTTTAATAAGTTCATAGCGTTTAGAGAGGTTTCAGATCGAATAACGGTCGCATATTGCTCTAAAAACGAGTCTGCCCACGATGGGATAACTCACTAAACGCTCTAACTCTAAAACGCTATCGACTCTAATAAAGACCAACCCTGTAGAGTGATCTAAATAATTGTTGAAATGTAGAAAATGAGGAGGAACTTTTATGTCTAAACGTCTACTTAGTTTTTATCGCCTGGCGGCCATTGGGCTGATTTTGGCGATGCTGCTGACCGCCCTACCGGCCAGCCTGGTGACCGCCCAGGAAGAAGCACCCCCCGTATTAATTCTGCCCATCGACCGCGCCACCTTCTTACCCGGCGCTATGTTTGATTTCCGCGTCGAAGTTCATGCCGATGAAATGCCGTCCGACTTTTCAGTCACCATTGATGATCAAGATGCTACCGAGTTCTTTGGAGCCGAGGCTACCGAAGAAAGTTGGGAATTTGGCCCGGAAGAAGAACCTTTAATGTCCCAATCGCTGGTTTGGCGCGACCTGTCATTGAGTGAGCCGGGTGAGCACACCGTGGCCGTTACTGCCGGTGGCGAAACTACCGAAGTAACCTGGTCAGTTCTTGAGCCGCAAAATGCCGGTGCTAAAAACGTTATTCTGTTCATCGCCGATGGTATGTCGATCGCGGAAATCACCGCTGCCCGCATGATGTCGCGCGGTAACACCGAAGGCAAATACAACGGCGAGTTCGCCATGGATCAAATGGAAGAGATTGGCTTTGTTCACACTTCCGGTATGGACTCGATGATTACCGACAGTGCCAACAGCGCCAGCGCTTACAATACCGGCCACAAGAGCGCGGTTAATGCCTTGGGTGTCTACCCCGATACCTCCGCCGACACCACCGACGATCCGATGCAAGAAACCCTTGCCGAAATGGTGAAACGCACCCGCGATATGGCGGTTGGTATCGTAACCACCGCTAACTGGACCGACGCTACCCCGGCTGCCGTTTTCGCTCACACCCGCCGCCGCTCCGACCAAAACCTTATCGCTGCTGCGCCCTTAGACACCGAACTGCTGCCCGAAGTTATTCTGGGTGGTGGCGCACGCAATATGCTGGCCCAGGATACTCCCGGCTCATGCCGTGATGATGACCGCGATCTCTTCACCGAGTACGAAGAAGCCGGCTACACCGTAGTCACCACCGCTGCCGATATGGAAGCCGCTATGGGAACCACCCCACCGGAACGCTTACTGGGTCTGTTCCACAGCAACAACATGGATGTCTGGCTGGATCGCAACGTCTACACCGACAACATTGCCGAAGACACCGATCAACCGGGCCTGGTTGAGATGACCACCACCGCCCTCGACGTTCTCGGCCAAAATGAAAACGGCTTTTATCTGGAAGTTGAAGCGGCCAGCGTCGATAAGCAGATGCACCCGCTGGATTACGACCGCGCCCTGGCCGATCTCATTGAATTTGATGAAGCCATTGCCGCCGCGCAGGAATGGGTTGCAGCTAACGCACCCGAAACGCTTATCGTCGTTACCGCCGACCACGGCCACGGTTTTGAAGTTTACGGCGGCGTTGATGTTGAAGCGTTCAACGCAGCCACAACCGACGACGACAAACGAGAAGCCATCGGCACCTACGCTGATGCCGGTTTCCCGACCTATGTTGATGCCGACGGCGACCACTTCCCCGATAGCTGGGTTGTTGATCGGGTAATGGCCATGTTCGTTAACAACTTCCCCGACTACACCGAAGATTTCCAGGTTAGCCCGGTACCCCGCGTACCCGCTATCAACTCCGACCCCGAAGACGATGACAGCCGCATCGTAGATAACCCGGATGACGACCCCAACGGCATTGTCTTGCAAGGTAACCTGCCGGTCATTGGAGGCTCCACCGGCGTCCACACGATGCAAGACGTACCGGTCTTTGCCTCCGGTCCCGGCGCCGAATTCTTTGGCACCGTGATGGACAATACCGAAGTCTTCTTCGGGATGGCCTACGCCATCGGCCTCGACCCGTCCGCTGCCGATGGTTTGGTCGTGGCGGCTACCGAGTAAATCAGAACTTACGCAGTTCGTAGAACAATTTGCTAAATTGTTCCCATTTCATGTCAACTGCGTCAGCCCTGTAATTTTAGAAATTTAGCCGGTAACAATCATAATAGGGGGAGCTACGCAGGGACAGTTTGCTGTGTAGCTCCCTTTTTTGTAATTCTTACCCCTATACATTTGGAGCGAGAAATCGCTGTTATGACAAAGCTTGCTTTGTCGCTCCTACTCATGCTGGAGCGACAAAGTTTACTTTGTCCTTATAAAGTTTCTGGGAAAAAGACCTATGCGTTACCAAACCAATCTAACAACATTGTTCATCTTACTTAGTCTGACGCTTTCAGCGTGCAGCGGTGCTTCGGCCAGCGAAGTGAGCCGCGTGACCCCGCTGCCGACGGCCGTTGACGCCACGGCCACGCTGGCGGTGGCCTCGACGCCGACGCCCACCACCCCGCCGACCCTGACCCCGGCCAACTTATCCATGGCCGATAACACCGCGACCCCGTTGCCCCTCTCTAACGATTTGCCGGAGGGGTCCGCCGCCGCGATTGCCGCCGCCACGGATATCGCCCTGAAGCCCACGGTCGAAAATCGCGTGGCCTTTGACGAGTCGCCCGTACCGATCAAATTCGCCGAGTTTTATGAGAAGTACGACATCCGTAAAGGCTTGCTCCTGAGCGACAAACTCGTTTCGCTCGACGGCCAAGACGTGGTGATGGAAGGCTACATGGCGCCCCCGCTCAAATCGGCCCTGGACTTCTTTGTCTTGACCCGAGTGCGTCTGGCCTTTTGCCCGTTTTGTAGTTCCGCCGCCGACTGGCCCGATGATATCGCCTTGGTCTACGTGGTGGGTAACGCCGTGCCGGTGACGGTTCAGCCGGTGCGGGTGACCGGCCGGATGGAAGTGGGCATCTCGCATGATGAAGAAACCGGCATGGTCAGCCTGGTGCGCATCTATGCCGATAACGTGGAGGTTATCCAGTGACCCTGCGGATCGAAAACGTCAGCCACACCTACCGCAGCCGGGGGCTGGCCGAACGGCCGGTGCTTCAGTCCATTGCCGGCTGGCAGGTTGAAGCCGGCGAGCAGGTTTTGCTGCGCGGCCTGAGCGGCAGCGGCAAAACCACCCTGCTCAACATCCTGGCCGG
>JAGRCC010000243.1 GCA_020433785.1 Anaerolineae bacterium | reverse complement strand
GGGGAAACGGCCGTTCTCGCCTGTTCCGCCCTTAAGCAAAAATACCGGGACCAGCTGCGCGTCAGCCCACAGGTGCAGTTTGTTTACCTGGCTGGCAGCTTTGATCTGATCTGGCAACGCATGAGCCAGCGCACCAACCATTACATGAAGGCAGACATGCTGCGCAGCCAGTTCACCGCCCTGGAACCACCCACTGCCGATGAAGCTATCCTCATCCCCATCGAGCAAGATGTGGCGGTCATCGTGGATCAAGTTTTGCAAATGGCTGGGCAGCTTTAGTCTGCTCAGCTATTTGCAAGGATGGGCGGCAGGCCTGTGGTAAACTTGCCGCCTAATGGCAGCTTCGATTCTAACCACCAAGATTTTTGTCCCACCGCCCCGCCCCCAACTGGTGCCGCGTCATCGCCTCATCGAACGTTTGAATGCAGGCTTTCCCCGCAAACTCACCCTGGTTTCTGCCCCGGCGGGCTTTGGCAAAACAACGTTGATCAGCAGTTGGATCGACCATTTACGATTGACGACTGACGATTTGCAGCTAGAGGCAGCGAGCCAAGAAAAAATCGTCAATCCAAAATCCAAAATCGTCAATCAAGTTGCCTGGTTATCTTTGGACGATACCGACAACGAGTTGACCCGCTTTCTAACTTACCTCGTTGCCGCCTTTCAACAGATCGAGCCAACGCTGGGCGCGATGACGCTGGCCCATTTGTCAGCCCCAGAGCCACCTCTGCCTGAAACGCTGCTAATCGCCCTGGTCAACGAGCTATCGGCCTTTTCTGAAAAGCTGCTGTTGGTGCTGGACGATTATCACCTTATCACTGAACAGGCCGTCCATAGCGCCGTCGCCTTTTTGCTGAGCCACCAACCGCCCAACCTGCATCTCATAATGACCAGTCGCGCCGATCCGCCCCTACCGCTGGCTCGCCTACGGGTGCGACGCCAACTCAATGAACTACGGGCCGCCGACCTGCGCTTTACCTCCACCGAGATCGATCACTTCTTTGAGCGGCTGGTGCGGCTGTCGCTGTCACCGGCCATGCGGCGCGTGCTGGAAACCCGCACGGAAGGTTGGGTAGCCGGGCTGCAATTGGCCGCCCTATCACTCAGCGGTAAAGACCCGCAGCGGATCGATAGTTTTATCGAAGCTTTCTCCGGCAGCCACCGCTACGTACTCGATTACCTGGCCGAAGAAGTCCTCCGGCAGCAGCCGCAACCCGTGCAAGCGTTCTTGCTGCAAACCTCCATCTTAGAGCGCCTCTGCGGCCCCTTGTGCGATGCCGTTGTGGAGAATAGAGAGCAGAGATCAGAGACTAAACCCACAAATGAATTTCCAATCTCCAGTCCCCAATCTCTAGTCTCTAGTCTCCAATCTCCAGTCTCCAATCTCCAGTCTCCATCCCCCAGCCAATCCATTCTCGAATACCTCGACCAGGCCAATCTCTTCCTCATCCCGCTGGACGACCAACGGCAGTGGTATCGCTATCACCCTCTATTTGCCGAATTTCTGCAACAACAGCTTAAAAGCTCGATGGACGCCTCAACCCGGCTAGAGGGTTATCGCCGGGCAGCTGAGTGGTCGGCTCAAAACGGCTGGCTGGAGAACGCGATTGGCTACGCCCTGGCCGCGCATGAGTGGGAGCAGGCCGCAACCTGGGTCGAGCAGGTGGCCACGCCGTTGTGGCAAACGGGGCAAACGGGGCAGTTATTAGAGTTGGTTGAAGCCTTACCCCACGAAGTGCGCACGGCCTCACCGCAGTTGTGCTTATGGAACGCGATGGCCCTTGTTATCGCCGGTCGACTGGAAGAATATCATCACCCACTGGCCATGGCTGAAGCAGCCTGGCAGGCAGCCGATAATACCGCCCAGTTAGGCTTTGTCTACCATACCCGCGCGCTAGCCGCCCATTTTCAAGGCTACAGTGCCGATGCGCTGCGCTATGCCGAGCTAGCCTTGAGACACTTGCCGGCCGACAGTTACCCCTATCGCGGCGTGCAGTGGTACCTCAAGGCCCGCAGCCAACTTACCATGGGCCAACTGCAAACTGCGAAACAAACACTGGGGCAAGCTCGACATATTAGTCGTCAAGCAGCCGTGCCTCGGATTACGCACATGGTTGATCTCTGCGAGGCGGATGTGCTGGTTATTGAAGGCAAACTGCAACCGGCCTTAAACCGATATCAAGCGGCGTTCGATACCATAAAACCGCGCTGGAGCCTACTGTATGCGCTGGTTCGACAGCGCCTGGGCAATCTGTATTTGGAACTGGACCAACCGGATGAGGGCCACCGGTGCCTGACCGAAGCCCTGACCATGGCCAATGACCCCGACCGCCGGCACTATGGGGTCAGCCTCTATGTAACGATGGCCCATCTATGCTGGGCCGTCGGCCAACCGGAGGACGCGCTGGCGCACATCGAGCAGGCCGCCTTGTGTGCGCAACGGTTTGAAAACCCGTACGCCCTGGCGCAGGTGGATGCCTGCCGGGCGCTCATCCGGCTGCGCCAGGGCCATCTTGCCGCCGCCGCTAGCTGGGCCGTCGAGCGACATCTAAGTCCAATGATGCCGCTGGATTACGAGCGCCAAGCCGAAAGCCTGACCTTTGTCCGGTTATTGATCGCCCAGGCCAAACCGGCTGAGGCGCTCCATCTTCTCAACCGGCTGATTACGGAGACCGAACAAGCCGGACGCACCGGCCACCTGGTCGAACTGTTTGCCCTCCAGGCGTTGGCCCATCAGGCTGACCACAATCTCGACCGCGCCCTGCCCGCGCTGGCCCAGGCGTTAGCATTGGGCCAGGCCGGTGGGTATCGACGCACCTTCATCGACGAAGGGCAGCCGATGGCCCAGCTTCTCACGGCGTTCAGCCGTCGGCCAACGGGTATCAGCCCTGCCTACCTGTCCCAACTCCTCGCGGCCTGTGGTCAAACCGGCGAACCCCCATCGGCAACACCGGCCCCCCAACCACTCCTCGAACCCCTGAGCGAGCGCGAACTGGACGTGCTGCGCCTCATCGTCAGCGGGGCCACCAACAAAGAAATCGCCAGCGAACTGGTCATCGCCGTCAATACGGTCAAAAAGCATACCACGAACATTTTCGGCAAGTTAGGCGTCTCGAACCGGCTGCAAGCGGTTACTCGCGCTAGAGAATTAGGGTTGGTTGGGGGATAGAATGTGTGTATTAGGAGGCTTGTGTTGTTACCACAACACAGTTACAGGATATTTCGTTAAAACATCGTCACTGCTAACCAAAGTAGCATTTTCTACTATCACTTGAGCCGTTAGTAAGCGGTCAAATGGGTCTTTGTGGTGCATGGGTAAATCTTGTAACGCTAAAACGTGGGGTAATGTTACAGGGAGGATTTGAATGTGATTAGTCTGCTGCTGGACTTTAACCATATCGGTTAATGATTGCTCAAGTTGTAACTTTCCCAACTGGAGTTTAATTTGCATCTCCCAAACACTGACTACACTCAAGAGTAGGGTATTCGATCTATCCGTTAACAGTGCGGCTACGGATGGAGTAAGTTTGGTTGGGCTAATATCCATCCAGATAAAGACGTGGGTATCCAACAGAAACGTGGTCATCATTCTCCCAACCAAAACTCATCGGGCAGCGGAGCATTAAAATCTTCACTAATCCATCCCTGCCCTTGATGTAACCCCAATACCCGTGGTGATAGTGGTTCATCTGTGGGATGGTCTTTGAGTTGATTTGCCTCTTCAGGCGTCAACATGTTGTGCCCTGTTTTGAACTGAAGGAATTCTATAAACTTGGCCAGTTCAACTAAGCTGCTGTCAGGTAACTGATCGATGGCTTGATGTAAATCATCTCGCTGTCTGGTGTTTACCATTTGCTCCTCCGTATGACCCATTTGCTAATAATTATAGCAGGCCCCGCCACTCCCCTCAAATACTACCCCCACTACTACCCTTGAGTGATGACACTAGCACCGATCTTCTGCTAAGCTGGAACCAACTTCGGCAGAGAAAGATCGGTGACCATTATGTTAGACAAGCTGCGTGATCAAGCGTTAAACACCTTAGCCGCCGGCAGCGATTGCACGCTGTCCAGTTCCGGCCCGGCCGGCTTGCAGGCATCGATCATCCCCTATCGCGTGGCCCATCACAAAATCTACATTCTCATCCCCACCACCTCCGATCATCTCTTCAACTTAGAAACCGAACCCCGCGTCATCTTAACCACGCCGGAGTGGCAGCTCATCGGCGCGGCGGCCATGATCGAGCCGACGCCGTCGCTGCTGGCCCTGTTCACGTTGCCGGAAACGCGCTGGCGGCAGTGGGTCGAAATCACCCCGCAGCGCGTTCAATTGGAACCGGGACAAGCCCAACCCCGGATAACCGTCGATTTCCAGTAGAGTGCCATAGTCTCTGGTGAGACGACACCGAGAATGAACATCGTATTTCACCCTCACCCCGTCGCTGGCGCGACTCCCCTCTCCCAAATTGGGAGAGGGGTTGGGGGTGAGGGCTATTTACAACGGAGAGATCGAATGCTCAAACAATCCGCCACCCTTATTCTGTCCCTCATCATCGGCCTGCTCACTATCGGCTGCGCGGCCACCGAGGCCGAGCCGGTGACCGCCCAAGAACAACCGGCCCTCGCTTCGACCGCCGTCGAAGTGGCTACGGCCGAAACGGGCGATATCGCCCTCATCTTCAACTACTCCGGCAACCTACAATCGACCGCCGATATCGACGTGCAGCCCAAAGTCAGCGGCGAGGTTATTGAAATACTGGTCAACGTGGGCGATGAAGTCCAGGCCGGTGATCCTCTGGCCCGCATCGACGATGAACTGCTGCGGCTCGACCTCAAGAACGCCGAGGTGGCCCTCAAAAAGGCCCAGCTTGACCTGGTGAAGATGGAAGCCGGCGCGCGCGATGAGGAGATCGCGGCGGCGCGGGCTTCGGTGGAACTGGCCCG
>JAGRCC010000242.1 GCA_020433785.1 Anaerolineae bacterium | reverse complement strand
GTTGTGGGCATCGTGGCAGGTGACTTCTACCCCCAAATCTTCCACAATGCGAAGCATGGTCCTGACATCACCAATGTTAGGCAGATTGTATAGCGTAACCGGCTGATCGGTTAGGAGGGCGGCGGAGATAAGAGGAAATGCCGCGTTTTTGTTCCCACTCGGCGTTACCACCCCGTTGAGCGGGTTCCTTCCTTCGATGATAAATTGTTCCATAAGTCCTTGGTTCCCAGGTTTAGGCGTTTAATGAGTTCATAGAGTTTGTGGAGTTTATAGCGTTTGGTAGAGGTTTTGGTTATTATAGAGCTATGAACTGTATTGTTAAGGTTGGTCGGTCGGTAAATTCGATTAACTTAATTGTACCAAAAAAGTTGACATAATAATAATTATTATTGGCGAAAAATTTGTCGTTTAAGGCGTTCGTCTAAACCCTATTGTAGTCTATTCCCATGAGACCTGCACGACATCCCCCTGTTGCAAATCCAACGCGCGGGCAGCATTTCCATTACGGATGGCAATCTCAATGTGGTCGCGGCTGCTGCCGACGTAGGCCAGAAATTCTCCTTCGGCCACATCGGCGAAGGTACGGCTGAGGGAGGTGATGGTGGTGCTGCCGCTAGTAAAGGTGACCGCGGTTGGGTCGGGCAGGTCTTGGGCGCGCAGATCCAATACGAGGTTGCCGAAGTGATCGACGTGGATAACACGGCTTTGGCCCGCCTTGAGATCGGTTCTAAAGTCAAGCTGCACCAGATCGGTGACCGGTTCGCCCAGCGCTTCGAGGGGGACACCTTTGGCTAGATGGGCCGCTACCGGCGCAAAAACATCACGCCCGTGGAACGTCGCGCTAACTTTCTGGCTTTGAAAAATGGGATTAGTTAGGGTGACGGCTTTGCGAATGGTAGTCTCGGCCAGAGCCAAACTCAGCACGCCGTTATCGGGGCCGACAAAAAGCCCCTGGCGCGTCTCGACCGCCACAGCCCGACGCGCGCTGCCGACGCCGGGGTCAATCACCACGCAGTGAACGGTGTGACTGGGATAGTAGCTAAAGGCCTGGTACAGGACAAAGGCACCGGCCCAGATATTTTGGGGGGCGATATGGTGAGTTAGATGGATAATTTTGGCCGAGGGGCAGATATTAAGAATAACGCCCTGCATAGCCCCGACATAGCCGTCGCTCTGGCCGAAATCGGTGGTTAGGGTGATGATGGGGTTTAGTGACGCTGCCATAGATACCTCCAACGCGCTATTTTACGCTCGCTCGTGAGGGTCGTCAACATCGTGGTGAGTTGATCCGTAATTCTCATTTTAATAATAGATTGGGCCAGTTTCCTGACCGAGGTCGTATTACTACCAAAGTAGATGGTCTATTTGAGCCGATTTCTCGATCAAATAGTGAAAACTGGCCCAATCTTAGGCCATAACGGGCAAAATCGGGTTACGCTGTGATAGGCGAGCTGTGTTTTTTTAATTGGTCTTCGTCAACTTTGATGTCGATGAGTGAGGCGAGATCGATGTAGCCATCGACAATGTCGATGGACCGGGTGACGATATCGTCCTCTAATTTAAGGAAGAAACTCAGTTCGGACGGATGGTCGATGCCAGGCAGGCCGGCGAACAGCGCAGCGCGAACGGTGCCCAGGGCGGAACTGGCTTGCGAGCCGATCATAACGCCTTTGCCGTGATCGCGGGCAGCCTCTAACATTTGCTGCGAGTGAGTGTAGCCGGTCCGAGCCGTTTTGATATTGAGAATATCGAAGGTGTCAAAGCGCAGTTCGCGGCGTAGATCGCGGGGGGTAAAGGTGCTGTCATCGGCAATAATGGGCAGCAGGTTGGCGGCGCGGAGCCGGCTGCGCTCCGGGATCAGCTCAACGGGCAGCGGCTCCTCGACATATAACAGGCCGAGATCGGCCAGTTGGCGCAGTTGGTCAGGCGCTGTCTCCGGCAGCAGCCCTTCGTTGGCATCGGCGTAGAGGCTCAACCCGCTGCCGGCGAATTCGCTTTGCAACCGGCGCACACGGTGAATGTCATCGCCAAAGTTTCGCCCCACCTTGACCTTCAATACCCGAACCCCTTGGTCATAAACCGTTTTGGCTTCGGCCAACATCGTGGCTTCATCCGATATGCCTAAAATATATGAGACTTTGATCTGGCGTTGAGTTGGGTTGAGATACTCCAACAGCGTTTGGCCTTGGGTTGCGGCAATGACTTCGTGTAGGCAAATGTCTATCGCGCCTTTAGCTGTATGGTTGTTGGCGATGACGTCCATCTCGCGGTTGACCGTTGCTACGTCGTCAATCGGCAGGCCAATAAGGCGAGGGGCTAGATGCTGCTGAATAATCGTTTGGATGGAAGCGGTGGTTTCGCCGTAAATGGTAGGGCGGGGCGGTGCTTCGGCCCAGCCTATGTGGCCGGTGTCGGTGATGAGGCGAACCAGGACGTGTTCAAGTTTGTCCAGCCGGCTGGCTTTGCCCCAACTGAGGGCGCCTTTCATGGGTAGATGAAAGGGGTAGGTATGAATTTCGGCAATGTTGGGCATAGTCGTGGATCCTTAACCGCGTGGGCTTTTTACATGACTGGCTAAATATAGGGCTTAGGCCATTTTGAGGGCAACTACAGACAGGATTTACAAAATTTATAGGATTTAGAGTAAGTCGGCGACCAACCACTGTTTAATATATTTTGCTATTCGATCTGGCGTAATCTGTGCGGTGTCGACGACCAAGACTCGGTCGGGGGACAGTTGATGGGTCAAGTAGTCGCGAGCGGTTTGGGAGTCGTAATTTTGGCGTTCTTTGATGATGATCGCTGTTTTTTTGAGGACTTCGTCAACGGGAAGATGGGCGGTCGTTTGGCTGATTTTTTGAAGGTCGGCGGCGGTAAAAACAGTGTCAATCTGAGGGATGGTTTGCAGCGCCGATAAGGTGTTTTGGCCGGCCACCGGGTCGAGCTTAACCTGATCGAAATCATCGCCGCGATTTAACAAGCGGCTAAGGCGAACACTATCCGAGGCATCGAGTACGATAAAACGGGCTTGGGGAAAATAATGAACCGCATAGCGGACCTCGTCAACGCCGCGCAGTCCGTCGAAGAAAATCGGCGGGGGTAATTTATTGAGATCGACAGCCAGACGGCTTAGAGCGTGGGCCATGCCGCCCGGATATTTGTTCCGGTAACGGGCGGTATATTCCAACCGCTGAAGGCGATCGGTCACGGTTTGGACAGGTTGCCCCGCTTCTTTCTGTAACACGGCAATGATAACCTCATCGGTGACTTGGCGGCGATTGGGCAGCAGCGTAAAGTGAACCTGCTCTCGCAGGTGGTCGGTCACGGTCGATTTGCCGACGCCGGTCAACCCCACCAAAATGACCAGCGGCAGGTCTCGTAATCGAATAAACGGCGAGGCAATCTCATTTTGAGCAGGTATTAAACTAAGGTTATCTGATAAGATTGTCACTTTTGCATTGTACTCTGGACGCCTCAAATCGGCCAATAATTTGAGACAGTTTCAATTTTGTTTGCTCCACCTCCTTAACCGTGCTACAATTTGATTCTTGTATCGACTATGAACGCGCTCAGGTTGCATCTATGAAATTATTGGTCAAGATTATCTCTATCTCTCTTTTGGCGCTTGTTATTTTTGCGATCGGCATCGGGGCCGGGTACTTTCTCCGTGATTATGTTGTCAAAGACCAGCCGACTGACGCGGCCAGTCAGGATATTGGCCTTTATTGGGAGGTTTGGAATCGGGTTGAGGAGCAGTTCTATGGCGGAGTTCCCGATGAATCGAACGTGACGTACGGGGCTATCAAAGGTTCGTTGTCGGTGCTGGACGATCCGTACACGATTTTTCTGGAACCCGAACCGGCGGCTCAAGAGAAGGCCAGTTTGGAAGGGCAGTTCGGCGGTATCGGTGCTTTTGTGCGGCGCGACGAAGCCGGCCGGGTCATCTTGGAGCCGATGCGCGATCAAGCGGCCGAACAAGCCGGGCTGCAAACCGATGATGTGCTGATTGGCATCGACGATACGAAAATTACGCCGGAAATGACCACCGATGAGATTGTCGCTTTAATCCGGGGCGAGGTCGGATCGGAAGTGATTTTGACGGTTGAGCGCGAGGGTGAAGTCGAGCCGGTCAAGCTGACGGTGGTTCGGGCCATCATTCAAACCCCCAGCGTAACCTGGCGTACTCTGGAGGAAGATCCGGCTATAGGCTATATCCAGATGACCTCTTTTACCGAGCGATCCGGCGACGAACTGAGCCAGGCGTTGGATGATCTGTTAGCGCAGGGCGCTAAAACATTTGTATTCGATCTGCGGCGCAACGGCGGTGGGCTGCTAGACACGGCCATCAATGTCGCCAGTGAATTTCTGCGTGATGGTATCGTTTTAAAAGAAGATCGCCAAAATGAGGGGCAGCGAGTTTATGATGTGCGCGGCGGAGGCCAATTGCTGGATCAGCCGCTGGTAGTCTTAGTGGACGGTGGCACCGCCAGCGCCAGCGAGATTGTCGCCGGGGCGCTGCAAGATTATGGCCGGGCGACGCTTATCGGCGAGAAAACGTTTGGCAAGGGCAGCGTGCAATTGATTTATGAACTATCGGACAAGTCGCGACTGCATGTGACGGTGGCGAAATGGTTTACGCCTAACGGCAACCTGATCGATGGGGTTGGCCTGAAGCCCGATGTCGAAGTGTTGTTTTCGGAAGAAGATCACCAAACGGGCCGCGACCCGCAGTTGGAACGAGCGATATCTTTTCTACAAAACGAGGAGTATGCTAAGAAAAGTAGTAAAAAGTAGGAGCGCCGGATGAGTTCTAAAACGAAGCAGTGGTTGAAGGTGGGTTTGATCGTAGCCGCGGTTGGCCTGGTGGCCCTGGGTTCATTTGTCGGTGGCATGGTTGTGTATGCTAACTTTTTTACGTCGCCGCACGCGCCGTCAACTTTGACCACAGCCCTGCCGTTTTTTACTTCCAACGGCCAAAAGATATCGTATGCTCAGTTTGACTCGAACGATATCCCGCCCGAATTTGTTACCTTTTGGGAAGCCTGGCAGTTCCTTAATGAAGAATTTTACGGCGACATCCCCGCCGACAACGAACGGGTTTACGGCGCGATTCGGGGGATGGTGGCTTCGTTTGGCGATCAGCATACCTCGTTCATCGACCCGGTTCGGGCGGCCATAATGAGCGAGAATATGCAGGGCAGCTTTGAAGGCATCGGCGCGACCATTCGCATGGATGAAGCCGGCCGGCTGATTGTCGCCGATCCGATGCCAGGCCGGCCCGCCTTTGAAGCCGGTCTGCGGCCGGATGATATTATTTTGGAGGTCGATGGCGAGTCGGTCGATGGGCTAAGTTTGCAAGAAGCGGTTTTGATGATTCGCGGGCCGGCTAATTCCACCGTGGTGCTGACCGTTTTTCGGGAAGGCGAGTTAAAGCCGTTCGACGTATCTATTGTTCGGGCCAAAATTGAATTGGAAGTGGTTGAGTCTAAGCTGCTGGAGTCCAAAATTGGTTATGTCCGGTTGACTCAATTTAGCAGCGGCGCGGCGGATAAGCTGATCGAGGCCATTGAAGATTTGCAGGATGAGGGCGCGGAGTCGCTTGTGTTTGATTTGCGCAGCAATCCCGGCGGGCTTTTATCGGAAGCGGTCAATGTCAGCAGTTTATTTGTAGAAGATGGGACCGTGGTCGTCGAGCGATTAAAGGGCGGCGAGGAGAAAGTTTTTGAGGCTAAAAGTGGCTATAATGTGACCGGTGATATGCCGCTAGTGGTTCTGGTTAACGGCGGCAGCGCCAGCGCCAGCGAAATTGTAGCCGGAGCGATGCAGGATCTGAAGCGGGCCACGATTGTCGGCGAGCAGACCTTCGGCAAAGGATCGGTGCAACTACCGCACGGTCTGGCCGACGGCTCGGAACTGCGGGTGACCATCGCCGAGTGGTTGACGCCGGCCAAACGCCAAATACACGGCGAAGGCATCGCGCCCGATATCGAGGTCGAGATGACCATTGAGGACATCGAGCAAGAGCGTGATCCGCAGCTTGACAAAGCTATTGAAGTTTTGAGTGATGGGTGAAAGGGTAAGTGAGTAAAGAATTTATCAAAGTTGTTGCCACCAACCGCAAAGCCCGCCACGATTATCTAATTGAAGATAGTTTCGAGGCGGGTATTGTTTTAACGGGGAGTGAAATTAAATCGGTGCGGGCCGGACAGGTCAATTTGCGGGATAGCTATGCTGTCTTCAAAGGCGACGAGTTGTGGCTGCTCAATGCCCATATCTCGCCCTACCAACAGGCCAGCTACCAAAATCACGAACCGCGCCGCGAGCGCAAGCTGCTGCTCCACCGGCGGGAAATCAATCGGTTGATCGGTAAGTTACAGGAGAAGGGGTTGACGTTGGTCCCCTTAAAAATTTATATTAAGAACAGCCGGGCTAAACTGGAACTGGGTCTGGCACGCGGAAAAAAATCTTACGACAAACGCCAAACCCTGCGCGAACGACAAGATCAACGGCAGATTGAGCGGGCGTTAGGGCGACGGACAAAGGGGATGGAATAATGTCACCATTTCAATTTAAATACTACCAGCCTCGCCCGCTGGAAATTATCGATACGACCCTACGAGAGGGATCGCAAAGTTCGCTGCTGCACGATCATTACAAATATTTTTTCACCCAAAGCGA
>JAGRCC010000241.1 GCA_020433785.1 Anaerolineae bacterium | reverse complement strand
TCTTCAGGGGAGGTCAGGCTGGCGTACATTTCCTGCATAGTTGGGTCAACGGAAAAGCGGCTCCGCAGGCCGACCTTCGTCAGGCGGAAATTAAGATCCATCGCCATGGGGATGGAGTTGCCGGAGGCAAACAGTTCAATTTGGCGGGCATCGCATAACGCCCGGATGGCCGCTTCCAGCACCGGCATGTCCAGGATACGGATGGTATCCTCCAGCGAACGCAAGCCAGCCGTCATCGCTTTCTGCACGGCGGTGGCCGCTCCGTCGTCCGGCAGCAAATCCTCATGGACGATCGACATCGGCGAGACAATATCTTCGGCCAAACGAATCTTGAGCGCGTGAAAGCCGGAATACCCCAAAGCTTGGGCAAAACGGACAATGCTGGCCTCGCTCACGCCCACGCGCGAACCTAACTCAGTAATCGTTAGATTGATTGTCTCTTGCGGCGCGTTGAGAATATACTCGGCCACCTTTTGAGCTGAGCCTTTTAGCTTGGGCAGCGCGTCTGAAATCACTGCCAATGAACCACGATCATTGTTAGTTCGATTTTTCATTTTTAGGTTTATGAAAGTTTAAGTGGTGAAAATTATTTTCATAATTATACCAAATGTGAAAATAATTGTCAATCCCTATCTCTGCCCGGATCGGATACAAGTGTTGGTGGTAACCTTGTTGTGTTGGAGAAAGGGTAAAGGATTATTTTTACCGGTTCATCCTGAAAATCGTGGAAGGCCTTATTCAGCCTGATGTCAGTATCATAAGCTGGTTATGAAAATCACTATTTGGAAAAAAATGAGGTATTGGTATTATCTTGGGGTAGATATAAATTGTGAGCCAAGGCTACTAACATCAAAAATGTGAGGGATCGATGACCTATCAACTGCTCTTTTTATGCACAGGTAACTATTATCGCAGCCGGTATGCGGAAATTCTGTTTAACACCCTGGCGGCTGACATGGGCTTGAACTGGACAGCCACGTCGAGAGGGTTGGCCCTGGAAGTTGGGGTTAATAATGTTGGCCCGATGTACGCCGTTGCCATTGATCGATTGCAGCAGCAAGGTATTACCACAGCTGCCTATGGTCGTTGGCCGATTCAAGTCCAAGAATGCGATTTGACCCACGCGGATCTCATTATAGCCCTGGACGAGACCGAGCATCGGCCCTATTTAACCGAACGATTTGCTGATTGGCCTGATCGGGTTACTTATTGGGGCGTTCACGATTTAGGTTTCGTGCCGGCTCAGGTCGCCTTGTCTAAAATCGATCAGGAAGTCAGACATCTGGTTCAACGATTAGCAACCTCGCGGGACTAACACAAAAAACAAGTGACAGTCACTTATTGTCGATAAGCCAGCATCTGGGAGACCTAAATAGGTCGATTTAGCGAACTTAAGTGACTGTCACCTTTGTAACAAGCCCAATTAGGTTTCAGCGGTATCAGATAAGGCCTTAGGCATTACGCCCATTTCGCGCACAACTTCACCCCCAACCATCAGGCTGACAACTTCGTCGATGTTGGTATCGGCAGCAACCCGTTCGCCGACTTTGTGACCGCGGCGCATAATGATCAGCCGGTCGGCCACGGCAAAAACGTCTTGCATATTGTGGCTAATAATGATTACCGGCACGCCTTGGTCGCGCAGCGTCTTGACTAAGGTCAAGACCTTGCGCTGTTCGTGAACGCCCAAGGCCGCGGTCGGCTCATCCATAATCATCAGTTTGGCGTTCCAGTAGATGGAGCGGGCAATAGCCACGGCCTGGCGCTGGCCGCCGGACAGGTTGCGAATTTGCTCGGTTAACGACGGAATTTGGATATCCAGCCGCGAGAGAATATTGGCCGATTCATCCTGCATTTTCCGCCGGTTAAGGGTATGGAACAGTCCGCCCAGATAATGGGTCTTGAGTTCTCGCCCCAGGAAGATATTGGAGCCTACGTCCAGATTCTCGGCCAGGGCCAAATCTTGATAGATGGTTTCAATACCGGCCTCACGCGCCTCGCCAGGGTTGCTAAACGTGACCGAGTTGCCGGCAAAATATAACTGGCCCTCATCGGGTTGGTGGACGCCGGAAATAATCTTGATTAGGGTTGATTTACCCGCACCGTTATCACCAATCAGCCCGATAACTTCGCCCAGTTTAACTTCCAGACTCACATTGTTGACGGCAATCAGCCCGCCAAAGCGTTTGGTGACGTTGGTAACTTGTAGTAGAGTTTCCATAAGTGTTCCTCGAGTTCTCCTTTACCGGCCCATATTCCGACCCAACTGATCGACGACCACAGCCAGGATAACGACAAAACCAACGGCGATAAACTGCCAGAACGGCAGCACGCCCAAAACCACCAGCCCAAATTGAATGGTGGCAATAATCAGGGAGCCGACAATCGTCCCGGTAATGGTGCCTTCGCCCCCAAACAGGCTGGCCCCCCCAATGACCACCGCGGCAATCGCGGTGAGCAGCGACGTTTCGCCGGCATTAGCGGCGCCGCTGGTAAATCGAGCTGCCCATAGACAGCCGGCAATCCCGGCCAACAGTCCGGCGATGGTGTACACCCAGATAATGGTTCGCTGAACGGGTATACCGGCTCGGACCGACGCTTCAAAATTACCGCCGATAGCATACAAGTGCTGACCAAACTGAGTCTTCGCCAAAATAAACCAGCAAATAACCAGGACAACCAAGGTGATAACCACCACATTGGGCAGGAGCGGGATAATATCTTGCAAATCGGCGTTCTCGGCTGTTTCGGGCAGGGCGAAAAAACTGACGCCATTGCCCGGCCAGAAATAGAGCAGATAGCCGTTACCCAGTTTGCCCAGATAGGGCGGTTGTTGGGCCACGGGATAGCCGCCCGATAACAACAGGGCCGTACCAAAGACAATGCCGCCCATGCCCAGCGTGCTGATAAACGGCGGCACTTTGACTTTGGCCACCAGCAGGCCGTTGAGATAACCGGGAATGGCTGCCGCGGCCACACCGCCGATCAGGCCAGCCAAAATCGTGACGATCGGCGGCGCACCGGCGGCATGGAGCGATTGCATAATCATCGCCGCGACCACCGCCGCCA
>JAGRCC010000240.1 GCA_020433785.1 Anaerolineae bacterium | reverse complement strand
AAGGGCTGCGCACCACTTTCATGTGCAGCATTCCCTCCAGGCTAACATCGGCTACATATTGCCCCTGGCCGGTGATTAAAGCCGGGTCCTCGCGCCGTTTGACCGGCGCACCGATGAATTGGGAGAAAGATGAGTTGGTTGGCAAGATAGGGTTCACTCCTCTGAAAATAAGAGCTGTAGGACAAACTTAAGTTTGTCCTACAGAATTTTCATTGTCGTTGCTGTACCGAGCTTCTGTCGCACTCCTTAGAAGATTAGCGGCTTTACTGCTGCAAAGCATGCAAAATGTCTTTAATGGAGCGAGTCTGCGGCTTAGCCTGCAGGTCGCTCAAGGTATGGGCGGGGAGGCGAGGTTCTAACTCGGCTAGCAGACGGGCGGCCCGGTCCTGATTGCTGCGGCTGCTGACCGGATGGTTTAGGGCCAGGGCCAGCGCCTCCAAAATGCGCGGCCAGTCATCGTCGCCGCGTTTGATGCGCAGTGCGACCAGACCGACTAACGCATCCAGCATAGCCGGGACGGCCTGAATCGATTCGGCCAAATCCAGCGCGGCGGCGAAATGACGTTCAGCGGCGTCGGTTTCGCCCAGTTCGTTCGAGATATACCCCAATTTATTCTGCCCCGAAATAATACCCCACTGGTTGCCAATCTCCTCAAAGATGGCCAGGCTCTCTTGATAAAGCTGTTTGGCCCCTGGGTACTCGCCCATCATCTGCACCCCATCGCCCAAATAAGACAAACTGAGGGCAATGCCCCGGTCATCGCCAATGGCCTGGCAAATGGCCAGGCTTTCCTGAAAGTAGTCATTGGCGTCCGTGTAGTCATCCAGGGCAAAGGTTACCTGCCCCAGAATGTGCAGGGCAAAGGTAATGCCCCGGTGATCGCCAATGGTTCTTTTGATGGCCAGACTGGCCTCACACAACTGCCGGGCCTGAGCATAATCGCCCTTGAGATAAGCCGCCTGGCCCAAAATGGTCAGGGCGACGCCCTCACCAAAGCGATCCCCACTCTCCCGGCAAATATCCAGACACTCCTCTAAATGCTGTTCGGCTAGCTTGTACTCGCCCAAATGGCGGTGGGCCGCCCCCAGGTAATTCAGCGGAAACGCCAAGGCCGACCGGCCCGCATCGCCGGCATGGCGCAGGATATCCAGGCTGCGGTGCAGTAAGTCGATGGCCTGTTCGTATTGCCCCAGTTGAAAGATAAACCAGCCCTGCCGGGCCAGCAGTTTACCCAACACAATCTGATTAGCCGGTGCGGCTGCTTCAGGGCTGTTTTTTAGGGCGGTCGCGGCCCGCTCAAAGGCTTCCGCCCCCTCCTTGAACCCACTGCGAATATCATAAAAATGAAAGAGACTCTCTAACGCCTGCTCTACTGCCGCCCATCGGCCACGCTCAATGGCCCACTGCCAGCAGCGGCGCACATTCTCAATGTCGGCGTTGATTTCGGCCAAAGCTGTGCGCTGATTGCCGCCCTGAAGCGCGGTGGTTCGCTGCCCTAAAAAATCGGCAAAATAGTCGCCGTGGCGATCCTCGGTCGCCGTTTGCTCTACCGGGGTTTCAGCTAGTTTGGCGGCGGCATACTGCCACACCAGATGATGTCGCTCGAAACGACCGGTCTCCGTGCGCTGCAGCAGCGACTTGTCGATGAGCGACAGCAGCAGCCCCAACGACGCGCCCGCCACCTGTTCGGCTGCCTCGCGCCGGAAACCGCCCCGGAAAACGGCCAACTGCTTGAAGGCCCGCTGTTCTTCATTTGATAAGAGCCGCCAGGAGTAGTCAAAAACGGCCCGGACGCTGCGCTGTCGTTCCGGCACATTCCGCAGCGACGTGGTTAAAAAATCGAGATTGTTTCGGATTTCGGCCACGATTTCGCGGCAAGAGAGAACGCGCAGCCAGGTGGCGGCCAGCTCAATCGCCAGCGGAATGCCTTCAACCAGCCGGCAAATTTGCACGATGTCGTAGCGATCCTCGGTCGAGGGTTCGAAGCCGGGCAGCACGGCTCTGGCCCGCTGCAAGAAAAGTTGAACGGCGCTATTCTGTTTGGTTTTATGCCAGACGGTGTCATCCAAGTCGGTTTGGGCTAGAGTCGTGGGCAGGTCCGGTAAGGCCGGTAGGGCCAACCCGTGGATGGGCAGCAACTGCTCGTCCAGCAGGTTCAACCGCTCCCGCGATACAGTCAAAATCTTAACCTGGGGCGCGTCGGTCAAAATTTGGTCGATGAGGTCGGCGGCATTAGGCCCCACTGCCGGGGCCGATAACAGATGCTCTAGATTATCCAGCACCAGCAGCATGGCTTTTTCACGCAGATAGTTGAGCAACTGCGCGGCCGGGTCGCTGCCACTATAAAAGGAAAAGTCGAGCGCATCGGCCAGGGTAGACACCAGAAAATCAGCGGAACTGAGCGAGTCGAGCGGGATGAAGTAGATGCCGTGGGCAAATTCGAGGGGGAAATCGTCACCGGTTTCCTTGACCTGCCAGGCGGCTTCCAGGGCCAGCCGGGTTTTGCCGATGCCGCCGGGGCCGACCAGTGTCATCAGCCGGTAGTCGGGCTGCCGAAAAAAGGCTGCGACTTGCTGCAACTCGTCGGTGCGATTGACCAGCGGCGCGGCCGGCGACGGCACTCGAATTTTGAGTGTCGGGCGTGATGGCGCAGGGGGCGACGGCGCGGCCGGTTGCGGCGCGGCAGTGAGCGCCTCCAGGCTGCGACCACTCCGTTTTTTGATATCTCCGGTTTGAATACGCTGCACCAGGGCGGTGGTCTCGGCCTCCGGCTCAGCCCCAAGTTCCTCTTCCAAAACCCGCCGGCAGAGATCGTATTGAGCCAGCGCGGCGGCGCGTTTGCCGCTGCGGGCCAGCAGTACCATCAGGTAGCGATGGGCCTGCTCCTGCCAGGGTTCCAGCTCTAACCAGCGGCGGGCGAAGGTTTCGGCCTGGTCGTCGGCGGCATGGGCGGCGTGGTAACCCACCAGCGTTTCCAAGAGCTCAACCACCTGCCGCCGCCAGGCTTCCTGCTGGCTGAGCAACCACGATTCAAATTCGGGGCAGTCGTCCAGGTAGTAGCCGGCCATAAAATCGCCCCGGTACAGATCGACCGCCTCGGCCAGTTTGTCTGGTTGAATTGACTCGGCTGCGGAGGCGGCTATGTCTGGGGCGAGCTCGGCCAGATCAGCGGCGCTGTGCGGCCAGGTGAAGTGGCCGCCCTGCCGGGCCAGCGCCTCGAAAGCCGTGGCATCAACCCAGTAGGCCGGGGAGGGTTGAAATTGGACCGTATGGTAATCGGCCTGGAAGCTGTCGGGCAGGCGGCTGGACAACTGGCTCAATTCGCGGCTGAGATTGCGCCGGCCGCGCGCTTCTGATTTTTCCCCCCAAAACAGCCCGGCCAACTGGCTGCGCGACACCGGCTGTGCCTGGCGGATCAAATACCCCAGCATAGCCAGCGCTTTGCGGGAATCAAAACTTTCTACGGCCTGGCCGTCTTGTTCAACCCGGACATTACCAAACAGGTAAATGCGATAGTTAGACGTCACAGTCTCCTCGTTCTTCATTCAACTCAAGTTGCCGCTGGTAGGGAGTAGGGAGTAGGAAGTAAGGAGTAAGGGCGAGACACTTACTCCCTACTCCTTACTTTTCACATGAATAGTACTGAGTCATGGATTTTCGGCATTTTCTGGTCACGGTCGCCATTTGGATTTCTCAAGAACAGATCCCGAACAGTTTGTGGGGCAGTTTCCGAACAGGTCTGCCCTATATTCTAAATCATAACGATGAATTAACAAACTGGTGTTGGATGGCTGGTTGGATAGTTGGCTGGTTGGATAGTTTGATAGGAAACAAACCAACCCACAAACCCACAAACCAACAAACCATCTAACCAACCAACTGACCACGGAGACCACGATGGCGATTAACACGAAAGATATCTTGGGAAAAATAACCTCAAAGTTAAGCTGGCGCTCGCGGCGGCTGCTAAGCCTGGCCGACGTCATTGGGAATGACTCGGTTAAAAACGCGCTTTACTTGGGGACTCATCCAGTGTCGCTCGATCAAATTCGCGGCAGTGCCAGTCCTGGTAAATGTAAGGATTTTGATAGCAATTTTCAACTCGTTAACGGTCACAACTCGAAACGATGGGCCGGCATTTATCAGGCCAGAACCAGCGGCCGGGGGCTGCCGCCGGTTACGCTCATACGAGTGGGGGAGGTTTATTTTGTAGAGGATGGTCATCACCGGATCTCCGTTGCCTGGGCTTTGGGGGATGCGGAAATTGAAGGGCATATCACCATTTGGGAATTGAGTAAGCCGCAGCCGGGTGTCTAGGGATTAAAGAGTAGGAAGTAGGGATTAAGAGAGCGATGACTCCCTACTCCTTACTTCCTACTTCCCACGCTGTTTGCACTTATCTGACACGGGTATAACCCGGGTAAATCTATTAAACCTAATTATTAGCAAGATGGAGAAAAATCATGCGAAGTTGGATAAACACCACAATTTTTGGAGCCATTATCTTGATAGTTGCGTTTCTAGCCACGCCTACCCTAGCCAAAGAGCCGATCCAAGTGACGCGCGGGCAAATGGTCACCTACGCCGACGGACTGGAGAAAGGTTACGATATCTCCGGTATGGTAACAATGGTGCGCAGCGCCGAGGGGCACACGTCGGTGACGCTCAGAGTTCAAGGACTGACGCCGAACACCAATTATGCGGTCCATGTCCACAATCAGGCTTGCCGTGTTGAAGCCGGCGGCAGCCATTACCAGCACGATATTAATGGCGCAGCGGATGAGGTCAACGAGATTTGGCCGGCGATCACCACCAATTCCGGCGGCTACGGCTACAGCAAGACCGTGAACGATTTTGTGGCTCGCCCAGAAGCCCGGTCGGTGGTTATCCACGATACGGACAAATCCCGTCTGGCCTGCGCCGACCTGCATCTCATCGGGGCCACGCCGTATATGTTCGGGACCAAGCAGGTCGATGAACTGTCTCAGTCCAGCGCTTTGGCAGCTAATCCGGAGTTGATGGCGGCGGGGCGTCATCAACCAATCGAAATCAAGGTTCCCCAACTCGACTCGACGGCGTATGCAGCCAACCCTGAATTGTTGGTGGTCCAACGCTACGAATTTATCGGCGAAGATACCGGCTCGCTTGGCTCGGCTGACGATAGCACCAACCCCGAACTTCTGGTGGCGCAGCGTTATGAATTCGTCGGTGAAGATACCGGCTCGCTCGAGTCGGCGGTATCAGCCGCCGACTCCGACCTGCTATTTCCGCGGTATTATGAATTTATCGCCACAGAGGGTTCAGGTTACTACGCCGCCAACCCGGAACTGCTGGTCATCCAGCGCTACGAATTCATCGGCCAGGAGGCCGGCTCGGTCGGTTCGGCTGACTATGTTGACAACCCCGAGTTAATGGTAGCCGACCGCTACGAGGCGGACCCAGTTAGTTCGGTGAATTTTGTCGACACCTTCCTTAGAGTAGGCAATCGACATTAGGTCAGGGTCGTTACGATGAAAGGGCTAAGCGAATAATCCGCTCGTTGGTAAAAAGATCGTGAAGCAGAACCTGCTGTAAAGCAGCGGGAATAAAAATAGTTGTAGGACAAACTTAAGTTTGTCCTACAACTACTAATTACGGAGAATGTTGTAATGAACCAGGCACATATCCCCTTTTTTCAATTTCAACCGGGCGATTGGAACGGCTTTCTAACGCTGGTTACCGACAACCTGGCCAAGATAGTCATTTTGCCGGCTATCCTGATCGGCACCTTCCAATTTTCACCGGATATGGTTTTTGGCAAAATCATGCCCGGCCTGGGGCTAACGTTGCTGGTTGGACTGAGCATGTTTGTATGGATGGCCACCCGCTTAACACACCGCACCGGACAGGCCAATGTCACGGCGCTGCCCTACGGTCTTTCCACCCCGGTCATGTTCGTTTATCTGTTCGCCATTATGGGGCCGGTCTACTTTGCCACCAACGATGCCTTGCTGGCCTACCGAATTGGGCTGGGCGCGGCCTTTATCGGCGGGCTGGTTGAAATCAGCGGGGCGCTGGTGGGGCCGTGGTTGCAAACGGTTACGCCGCGCGCCGGCCTGCTGGGTACCATTGCCGGTGTGGCCATTGTCTGGATTGCGATGGTGCCCAGCGCCATCATCTTCGCCAACCCCATCATCGGGCTGCCGTCGCTGTTTGTAGTGTTGTTGGGCTTGATTGGGCTGTACAAATTCCCCTTCCGCCTCCCGGCCGGACTGGTGGCCATTGGGATGGGCGTCTGTTTGGGCCTCGTCACCGGCGACTCGACGTTTCGTTTCGATGACGTAGGCTTTTACCTGCCCATGCCGGTCTTGGGCGACCTGTGGGCCGGTCTACATTTAATCTGGGGCCGGCCGGAACTGCTGGCGATCATCCTGCCCATCGAAATATATAACTTCATCGAGACGATGGGCAATGTGGAATGCGCTCGAGGGGCGGGCGATGATTACAACACCCGCCACTGTATGCTGGTCGATGGCTTCGGCACGTGCTTGGGGGCGCTGTTTGGTTCACCCTTTCCCACCACGGTCTATCTGGGCCACCCGGCGTACAAGCAGATGGGCGGGCGCACCGGCTACGCGCTGTTAACCGGATTATTTCTGTTTGGGGCCAGTCTCATCGGCCTGTTTGCCTTCTTGCAGCACCTCATTCCGGCCGCCGCCATCGCCTCGCTGCTGGTCTTTGTTGGTATCGTGATGACCCACTACGCTTTTCAGGCCACGCCTTCGGCGCATGGCGTCGCCATCGCCTTTGCGCTGATCCCTCACATCGCCGATCTGCTTAAGAAGCAGTTGGACGGCACCCTGCTGGAAGTGCTGCACCAGGGCGCCGTTACGCGAGAATTAGCCACCAATCTGGCCAGCAATCAGGGCGTTTATTGGGAAAGTTACGGCCTTCTGTCCAGGGGAGCCATCATCACCAGTTTGCTGTGGGGCTCGATACTGGCCTTTTTGGTTGACCGCAACTTGCCCAAAGCGATGCTCTTTAGCAGTCTGGCCGCCGGGCTGTCGCTGGTCGGCTTAATCCACGCCGAGCAAATTGGCCTGTCGCTCTCACCGATGACCGGCGGCTATGTATTGTTGACGCTGCTGCTAGGCGTCTTTTACTTGGCCGAAAAGCAGCCGTCCGCCGACACAACGGCGCCGCAGGGCATCAAAGCCGGCAATGAACCGGTGGTTGAGTAAAATGGTTGACTTTTTCGTCGTTAACGCTTATCATCTGCCAAACTTCATTCCCCAGACCACCGCCCCTCTCTTACTGAAACACGCTTTTCGCCAATGTCATATCCGGTTGGCTCGATGTCGGCCAGCCCCATTAGAGGAGAACACCGTCTCATGAAAATGTCACGAAAGCTTTACCGTGTCAGTTCGCTGGCTCCAGGTTTATTGTCCGCTGCCCTTAGACAAGGTCTCGGCCTTTGGTTGTTCTTGTTCGTCGGATTGATCTATCTGCACCTGGCCGTCAGCCCGGCCCAGGCCCAAGAGCCGGTGGTCCCCCTGCCGAACCACCCCAGTTGGGTCTCCGATGAAGTTCTGGATGCTCAAACCCCGGCATCGCTTTGTAATGTTTGGGCCGATCTGGACGGCGATGGCGACCTCGATATGGTGGCCGGCCACGTTCCTTTCCGGGGCTTGCTCATCTTGCTTAACAAGGGGTTGGATGCCCAAAATAATCTGGTCATGACGTCCCAACTGCTGGACACGGGCGGTTGGTTTGCCTCTAGCTGCGCCCTGGGCGATCTCGACCGCGATGGCGATTTGGACCTGGTCGTTGGCATCGCTTTTGGTCAAGACCAGGTTTTTGCCAACAACGGTCTGACTGACGCCGGGCTGCTAGACCTGGAGCAAGTCTGGATCGAAGAAGAAACCCAAGCCAATGTAACCTCGCGGGTAGCTCTGGGCGACATGGATGGCGACGGCTATCTCGATTTAGCTATCGGCGGCAGGGATTGCTTCTGTGGCTGGTCAAACGGCAATGTGGCCGACGTAATCTATCGCAACACCACCCAGGCTCAGGGGCGCATCGCATTTACGCCCGCCGTCACCTTCCCCCAACAACACACGCTGGACCTGGCCTGGGGCGATGTTGATCGCGACAACGATCTTGATCTGGCCATCATTGGGGCTCGGACTCTCCAGTTGTTTGAAAACACCGGCACCATTACGACCACGCCTGTATTTGAGGAAATCAACAATGCGCTGACGACGCTGGCCTGGGGCGATGTTGACGGCGACGGCTTTTTAGATCTGGCTGTTGGCCGGACATTTGGCGACGACAACATCTATGGCAATCGAAACGGTCAGCTGCAAACCGACCCCATCTGGACATCGGGTGATCGGGGTAGCACCTTCAGCCTGGCCTGGGGCGATGTCGATAATGATGGCGATCTCGATTTAGCCGCCGCTGACCGCAAAGTAACCAAACTATACCTGAACCATCAAGGCACATTGCAGCCTGAGCCGGCCTGGGAGTCGGCCATTACCAACGCCAATGCGGTTCGCCTGGCCTGGGTCGATGTCGATGGCGACGGCGATCTTGATCTGGCCCAATCGTCCACCGACTTGGCGGTGATGATCTACTTGAATTCCGGCGCGGCTTTACCCACCGAACCTCAGCTAAACTCGCCGGCCAAAACGACCAACACCTTTGCCCTGGCCTGGGGCGATATCGACAACGATGGCCAACCGGAATTGGCCGCCGGTAATCTGCAAAATAACGTCGATAACAATTCGGCGCCCTTTATCTGGATGAACGGCTGGGGCGGTGCGGCCAATGTCATCTACCGGCTCGGCGGCGATACCATGCAGCCGATCTGGCAGTCCGACTCCATCAGCGCCACCACCAGCCTGGCCTTTGGCGATGTCAACGGCGACGGCTATCTGGATTTAGCCGTCGGCAACCGGCCGGAAGGTAATTGGATCGGGGAATCTGGAGTGTTAACCCCAAACGGCTTCAATGAGCTTTATCTCAGCCAGGCCGGCCGCTTGCTGGAAACACCGACTATCCGGCTCGGTGAAGGCAACGAAGTGACCACCAAGGTCGCCTTTGGCGATGTCGATGGCGACGGCGATCTCGATTTGGCCGTCGGTAACCATAATCTGACAACCCACGTTAGCGACAGCGGCGACGCGGCGCCCGATAAAATCTACCTGAATAACAACGGAACCTTTCAAGAGCCGCCCGACTGGGTGTCGAGCGAGGCCAATTATACCTATGACCTGGCCTGGGGCGACTTGGACGGCGACGGCGATTTGGACCTGGTCACCGGGGCCGGGCAGGGCCGGTTCGACCGGCCGCCGGATAGCAAGATTAGCGTGTATGAAAATATCGGCGGCCGGCTGCCGGTAACGGCCACTTACACCTTCGCCAGCGATAACTTCTACAGCCTGGCGTTGGGCGACTTGGACGGCGACGGCGATTTGGATTTGGCCGTCGGGGCCAGCGGCAGCGCCAACAAAGTGTATCGCAATGAGGGCGGCGGCTTTCTCTTTGACCCGGTCTGGACCTCTGACGACGCCGAATTGAAAAGTGTGGTGACCTGGGGCGATGTCAACGGCGATGGCTGGCTGGATTTAGCTGCCGGCGGCAGTCCGCGCTATAGCGGGGCTACGCCCAGTAAAGTCTACCTCAACCAGCGCGGCATGCTGTCCGAAGCGGCGTCGTGGGCATCGAACCAACCGGCGCGAACGACCAGCGTCGCCTGGGGTGATGCCAACGGAGATGGCTTGCTCGACTTGGCACTGGGGAATAGCGCTCCTGGCTTCAGAGAAGAAAATGCCGACCAGGTTTATCTGAACCAGGGGCTGGCCGATCCGCTGACGCTATCGAACCCGGCGGTGACCTTAAACGCCAACGCCTCGACGCCGCCGCTGGCTCCGGCCAACTTCTACGCCACGTCGACCATTCAAGATGAAGGCGTTATCCCCATTAACTTTACCCTGTCCAACGCCACCGGTGCGCCGTTTGCTGAAGTACGGGCCTTCTACTCACCCGACGGCGGCGGTCAGTGGTTTCGAGCGTTCAATACCGGCCCGCTGACTCTCACCCATGTTATCACCCAAGTGGCGGTTGATACTCAGGCGTCGGCGGCTAATACAAGTGACGATAGCTACACGCCCGCCCTCTACAGCGCCGACTACGTCTACAATTGGGATGTGCTTAACAGCGGCTTTTTGGGCCAGAGCGATAACGTCGTCTTCCGGCTGGATGCCTACCCCAGTCAGGCCCCCCTGGCCAATGGACTGGCCAATAGTTACCAGCAAGTGGCCGTCTCGGCTCAAACGTACCCCTTCCGCGTGCGCGGCACGCAAATTCAGGTGTTGAGTGGGACAACCGCCATCTCCGGGGCGCTGGTCTACCGGCTCGCGCCGGAAGATGATGCCGGCGGTCTACCGTTGGGCGATAATGTCCCTTTCATCACCGATCAAAACGGCTACCTGCAAGGCCAGGGACAAATCGAACCGGGCGACCGGCTGTTGGCCCTGGCCCCACAGCCTGTGGCCGAACCTTACCCCAGCCGCTACGGCAACGCCATGCACCTGTACTATACCAACGGCCAGCCCACGCCGGTCGGCCTCGACACCCCGATTGGCGATACCGACAGCCCAACCGTGAGTGAGTTAGGACTGGTCCAGCTCACCGTCTCGCCCGATAACCCGCTCATCTTGTTCGATCTGGATGTCTCGCTGGAGTGGGATGCCACCAAAGACCCGGCCTACCTGCGCCAGCTCGAGTTCGACCTGGAACGGGCCTCGCAGCACCTGTACGACTTCACTAATGGTCAGGTGGCGTTGGGCCATATCATCGTTAGCCAAAACGGCGACTATTGGGAGTCGGCTCACATCAAAGTCTATTCAACCAACCGGCTGCGCCCCCACGCCACTATCGGCGGCATGGTACTGACCAACACGGCCAAAATCATCAGCCCGACCCAAACCATCACCTACAGCATCGGCCAGGTCAAGATGGGGTCCATTTGGAACCGCTACGGCAACCCGGCCCAAAGCATCGGCGTCGATTGGCCGGTGATTCTGGCCCACGAATTGGGCCACTACCTCTTCTTTTTAGAAGACTCTTATCTGGGGCTAAGTGAGTTTGATGGGGCGCAGGTGCTGGCTTCGGTCGACTCCTGCTTAGGCAGCGCGATGGGCGATGTCTACAACATCAACAACACCGAGTTCGTCGCGCCCGACAATTGGGGCCCCGGCTGCGCCGATACGTTGGGGGCTCAGGAGTTGGGCGAGGCCGAGTGGACTACGATTACCGGCTGGTTCCCCTGGCTCAAAGCGCCGGACGAGGGCAATTCCGGTCCGGCCCGGATGCCGTTCGACCTGACCACCGTCGATATTCGCTGGCCGATCACCTCGACCAACCCGCTGGAAGACCCGACTTTCTACCTCGATTACGCCAACAGCGAGGTCGGCTCCTCCTCGGCCCGCGCCTTTCTACTGCGCAACCGGCTGGGCACAGACGACCAGACCGACGCCTACGAGTACATCTACGACCTGGGCACGCCGGTCGGCGGGCAGAACCGGGTTTTGGCCCGGGGGGCGACCATCGGCGACCGCTTGTGCGTGTTCGACCAGGCCAAAAACCAATTTGGCTGCGAGGTCATCACCCCCGGCGACGAGCGGCTGCAACTGAAGGTCGATGACACATGGCAGCCAGTCATCACCATCAGCCCGGAGACGTCAACGACCTACCGGCTGGCCATCGACGGTGTGGGTTCGCCCAATTTAGATTTGAGGGCGCGCATCTACCCTGAACTAGGCGAAGCCTTCACCGCCACCTTACCTTTTAGCAGCGACCCCCAGGGGCATTATACGACCGTACTAACCCTGCCCTACCCGGTTTTGCGCGGCCATCTCCAGCTGTGGGTCGATGAAGGGCCTGATGCTGCGCCCTACACCAATCCACGTCGTGAGACCATTGTCACCTATAGTATTGGTGGTAATCCGGGCCAAAGTCGTGGCGGTGATGGGCAAAGCCGCGGTGGCGATGCTCAAAATCGCGGTGGCGGCGGCCAAAGCCGGGGCGGCGACGGTCAAAGTCGCGGTGGCGATGGCCAGAGCCGGGGTGGCGACGGTCAAAGCCGGGGCGGTGACGGCCAGAGTCGGGGCGGTGATGGTCAAAGTCGCGGTGGCGATGGTCAGAGCCGGGGCGGTGACGGTCAAAGTCGCGGCGGCGATGGTCAAAGTCGCGGTGGTGACGGCCAAAGCCGTGGTGGCGACGGTCAGAGTCGGGGCGGCGATGGTCAAAGTCGCGGTGGCGACGGTCAAAGCCGGGGCGGTGACGGTCAGAGTCGGGGCGGCGATGGTCAAAGTCGCGGTGGCGATGGTCAGAGCCGAGGCGGCGATGGTCAGAGCCGGGGTGGTGATGCTAATACGCGGGGTGAAGGTAACGCCCCGGCGGTCTCACCCGATGGGCAGATGACCTACTTCGATCAGAATTTCGCTTTAGAGGTCGGTCAGTTTTATGCCGTGCAGGATATGGCCGGTTTACCGCCGCTGCCGGCCGGCAAGGTGGCGATCGGGCGCGGCTACAACCTGTTTGCCGCCGGCTTCCCGGAGGGGACGGCCTTACAAGATGGTTCGATCAGTTTCCAATACCGGGGCAACGATGTATTGGTGGAAGAACGAAGCGAGGCCGAGCTAGGTATCTACTTCTGGGACGGCGAGCGCTGGCACGCGCTCAATACCCGGGTCAACCAAACCTATAATTTGGCCTCGGCTCGCAGCCGGGGGCCGGGCATCTACGCCCTGCTGGCCGGCGTTACGACCCCAGTCATCAGCGCTGTTTCGCCGGATAGCACCAATCAGGTGACCCAAACGCTGGTCATCAGCGGCAGCGGCTTTCTCGATCCGGCCCAGGTGATTTTAGTGGGATCGACGGCGCGTTACACCCTGACCGCCCGCCTGGTCAGTTCCTCAACCTTGGTCACGGATATCCCAACCGATCTGGAGACGCCGGCCGACGTTCTGGTTGGAGCGTATGACGTCTGGGTCGAGAATCTCAATCAGCCTGGCGGGGCAGCCCTGGCGGCTGAGCCGGGGCATTTCGCTCGCTTTGCCGCGGCCGAAGGGGCTTGCTTCTACGACTTCTTTGAGAGCGGCAGCAGCCAATGGACCCGCAGCGGCGCGTGGGACATCGTGACGCTGGAGCCGGACGGTAATCGGGCCATGAGCGACAGTCCCGACGGCAACTATCGCAGCGCCTTAGGCAGCCAGTCAACCGTTACCACAGCCATCACCTCAATCCCGTTTGATCTGGCGGCCTGCTCTGAAGCCAGCCTGACCTTCCGGCACGATTTCCTCCTGGCCGAACTGGGTAGCAGCCAGGACCAGGCCCGGGTTGAGATTTCAAGCGATGATGGCGCAACCTGGACCGAACTGGAGCAATACAGCGGTGGCGGTATCTACGACACCCCCGCTGAGACGCGAGGCACCAACGCCGCCGGCCAGACGGGCGACTCGGAGTGGCCAGACCTGACCTGGAAGGATGAAACGCTTGACCTCAGCGTCTACAGCGGTCAGGTTCGCCTCCGCTTCGTTTTGGAAGCCGACCGCACCGCCGCCGACCGGGGCTGGTTGATTGATGATGTGGTGGTGAGGTAAATCAGCGTAGGTTGGGTTGAGCCAAAATTTTGTCCTTCTATACTGAGATTAGTTTGAATCCGAAACTTTTAAGAATGACGGGATGTCATGCCCGAATGTCGTTATCGGGCATCCAGCGGGGTCTTTAAACGTGGATTCCCGCTAAAAGCATGCGGGAATGACATCTCAAAGTGTCGTTCTCATTCTGTTTTCAGTATAGCAAGCTAATGTTGGGTTTCATTCAGTGTGTTAGCCTCTGTACCGCTGGTGAAACCCAACAACTTGGGCCACAGTATCGCGCATAGACCCATTCAACCCACCCTACTGACTGACTGTCACCTAACCAGTTAACAACTGTAACCAACGTCACAGCGGACTTGTGATTTAAGGCATAGACGTTTTCTTAAAGATCAACTATGATATCACTATGAGTAGGACCTGAGCGGGTATACCTTTGAGGCGGGTTAACCGTTGGGGACAATAATAGATTGGGGTAGCGAGAGGTGAGCCGCAGTGCTCCCTAAGCGGAGGACAACTTATGACATATCGTGACATCACTGGCCGGCAGGTGGACGGCTATCAGCTTGAAGCAGTTATCGGGCGAGGTACGGTGGGTGAGGTATATCGCGCTTTGACGGCTAATCATGAACCGGTCGCCATCAAGCTTTGTATTCCGCCAGCTAATAGCGATATTGAGGTGATCTTGACGCGCTTTAACCGGGAAGCGCGCACTGTCGCCCGGCTGCACCATCCCCATATCGTACCGGCGCTCGATACCGGGACGGTGGAGGGTCAGGCTTATATGGTCATGCCGCTGATTGAGGGCGACTCGCTGGCCGATTTGTTGCAGCGCCAACACCGGTTTGATGAGATGACCACCATCGAGATCGGCTGGCAAGTGGCCGATG
>JAGRCC010000239.1 GCA_020433785.1 Anaerolineae bacterium | reverse complement strand
GCTGGCTTTTTAACGTAATATCTGATAGGTTTTGGTGATACCTTTCAGAGAAAAATCAGGGTCATTCGGGCCATTTAACCGGGTTAAGGTCCGTTTGGAAATCGGTCAGGTCTGGTTCAATCGTAAATTGAGCTTACGCCTTGTGCTCCAATAACGATTGAACGCTGCGAATAAGATCATGCATTGAAAACGGCTTTCTTAGGAGCACTTTCCGGTCCAATTTCCACCGTTCCAAGGCGTTGGCCGCATAGCCTGAAATGAACAGAACCTGCAGATCCGGCTGCTTTGCGCTTAACTGTTCGGCCAATTCAGGGCCGTACATCGCCGGCATGATCACATCGCTGATCAGCAAGTCGAGCTTGACCGGATTGGCGTCCAGAATCGTGAGCGCCTCCGGCCCGTTGCGGGCAGCCATGACCGTATAACCGCGGTTTCGCAACATTTTGACGATGAGCGCGCGGACGTCATCCTCGTCGTCAACGACCAGAATGGTGGTCTGGCCTGGTGTAATCGGAATAGCATTCATTTCTTCCTCCTGCGTCGGCGTGGCCGCCTGGTCGGCTGACAACGGCAGTACGATTTTGAATACGGTTCCTTGACCGGGATGGCTTTCAAATTCTATATATCCGCCATATTGCGTGACCAGGCCATAGACAATCGATAGTCCGAGCCCCGTGCCCTGCCCCTGGGCTTTGGTGGTAAAAAACGGGTCAAACACGTTGGCTTGCACATGGCTTTCCATCCCCTGTCCGGTATCGCTGACCGTCAGGACCACCTCCCAACCGGCGGCTAAGGCGACGGTGTCGGTGGTCACGGTTAACCGCCCTCCGTCAGGCATAGCATCACGGGCATTGGCCACTAGATTAAGTAACACTTGTTCCATTTGATTGGGATCAAACATCACCTGATCCGGCTCGGCCTGTAAGGTTAACTCAAGGGTGATATCGTCCCCAAGCAGCCCCTCAAGCAGCCGTTCCAAATCTCTAATCAGGGCGTTAAGGGCTACCGGCCGGGCCTGAATACTTTGCCGGCGACTAAAGGCCAGTAGTTGAGCCGTCAGCTTGGCCGCTCGCTCGGCCGCCGCTTTGATGGTATTCAGTTCCGGCTTGATCGACTCGGGTACAGCCGGGGTGCTTTCGATTAAGAAATCTAAATTCCCAATCACAATCGTCAATATATTGTTGAAGTCGTGAGCAATGCCACCGGCCAGCCGGCCAATTGCCTCCATCTTCTGCGATTGTCTTAAGCGCGCTTCCATCTCTAATAGCTCGGTCACATCCCGAAAGTACCAGACCCGCCCGTAGTAGCGCTCCGCATCCGCCAGCGGCGCGCTGTACCGGTCAAACACCCGCCCATCTTTGAGCTGAAGTTGGCCGCGGTCAACCTCAACCGGGTCGGACCTCAGCCGCTCAAAATCAGCCCTACACTTAGCCGGGTCCGTCACTTGGCTAGTAACCCAGTCAGTCAGCGATAGGCAGTCATCTTGCGCTAGAAGGTTCTCCGGTACAGCCCACATGGTCAAGAAATTCCGGTTGTAATAGAGGCACCTACCCCCCTCTGAGGCCACAATGACGCCGTCCAAACCGGCTTCGCTAACTGCGGTCAGGAGCGTTTTTTGAAAGCGGAGTTCGGCCTCAATATTCTTGCGCTCGGTAATATCCTGGTTGATACTTATCCGGCCGATCATCGTCCGGATATCATCTAAGAGCGGCACCACCACCCGCTCACAAACTCTCATTTGCCCGTCCTTCCGCAAGAATCGTATTTCGCCCCGCCAGTAACCGGTTGCCAACAAACCGTTCATAATAGCTTCGCGCGACTTTTTCAATTGCAGGTCATACAGCATTCCCGTTGATTGCCCGACCATCTCAGCTTTAGAGTAACCGAACAACTCTTCAGCCGCCGGATTGATATCAGTGACGCGACCCCGGTCATCCGTAACTAAGATGCCCACGGTCAGATGTCGAAAGATCAAGCCGGCCCGCTGGAGGATATCTATTTGTTTTTGCTGAGCAGCAGCATACCGGCGTAATATAACCCACAACACCAGACTGGTAACGATGACAAATCCCCACCCCTTGAGCAGCTCTACCAGCACCAAATCGGCAGTCGAGGTCGTGAGTAACGCCGCCCCAAGGTCAGACAGACCAACCCATAGGCTGCTGGCGATTAAATAGATGACGCTAATCCTAATGGGTGCTGTTTCGACTCTGTGCATAAACGCTTCGACCTTTTTCTATGTTACAAATTCTTCGTACTCAGACCGGCAGAAATTAATGGGCGCTATAGAGAACTTACCCAATGCTAAAGATAACAGTCAGTTGGGCACTAGCAATATAGGACTGTTCTGGTTTTTGCAGGAACAGAACTTACGCAGTTGTCAAGGTGACAGTCACTGGGACGCCCTTAATCGACCTATTTGGGCTAATGCAAGGCCGATTTACGACCAATAGGTGACTGTCACCTGACTTTTGGGTAAGTCCTGAGGAAGTATCAATTTTAACATGTAAGCAACAATAATTCCAGCCTACTTGAGTCCTAAAACCGTTGTCAGTAAGCTTAGGTAATGCGTTCCCAACACTTCACGAAGAGCAGGTGGCGACTTTCAAAGGGGCACTCTTGGCGCGGGTGACCGAACTGCTGGAAACCCTGGTCTCGCTGGGCCAAGCCCACCTGGTTGAGGGCGAACGGTTCATTGCGCAGTGATGGGAATTATGAGGGATGAATTATGAAGTATGAAAAGGAGCGACAAAGCTTGCTTTGTCATCAGCCGTAGGTTGGAGGGTATTTCGATACAAGCCCAGGGTATTTAGGTGCAAGCCCAGGGTATTTCGGTACAAGCCCAGGGTATTTAGATGCAAGCCCAAGGAAATCTCGGTGCAAGCCCAGGGTATTTCGGTACAAGCCCAGGGTATTTCGGTACAAGCCCAGGGAATTTAGATACAAGCCGAGAGCATTCAGATACAAGCCGAGGGAATTTAGATGCAAGCCGAGGGAATTTAGATGTAAGCCCTCAGAAGTCAATTTATCGAACCTCCCTCCCCCCTTACTACCTACTACCTACCCCTTACTCCCTCCTCCTCCCCCTCCCCCTGCCTTTAAAACAAAAAACCGCCCCAGGCGGGGCGGGTATAGCAGTATAAGGTTGCAGCTTGCGGGCCTGGTCTAGTTAACTACCAACGCGTTTTGCAACGTGGCGGTAGCCAGCCGTGTTTTGCCGAAGCGGCGGCGCAGTTCCAACTTGTAAGCGCCGGGGGCTAAGCCATCCGGCACTCGGAAGATAATGGTCCGATTACTGTCGGCTTGCACGTAATCCGTCACCCGAATTGGGGTGCGGTCCGCCAACAAGCCGGTTTCATCGGCCATCGGGATCAGAAATACGCCTTGCTCCGGATCGGCCGGGTCAAACCGAAGTTTGTCCCCGTCTAGACGGCCATTGTAGGTAGGTGTAAGAACGGTATTGGGATCGCTGTTGTGAAGATTGGTGTAGCTGTCCAGCCGAGGGATTGGTTGCCCCGATTGGCCTCGCTTCAAGGTTACGGTTTTGTTGTTGATCGCCTGCCGCAGGCCCGGCCCTAGTGAGACCGAGGCGCTCAGGGTATGGCGATCTTCATCAAATTGGTCGTTCTCATCGGTAAAGATGCCTTTGGCCGACAGCTGATAATGAACCAAATTGGTGACAACCCGCTTACCTTTTAGCAGAGCCCGGATGATGGTCCGCTCGTGGCTTTCCAGAAACGCGCGCATGTCCGTTCGGGTGAGGGTAGAGTTATGCCACTCCATCTCATCCAAAACGTCCTCCTGCGTTAGGGTTTCATTATGCTTGATAATCCCGTGGTACGTTTCTTGGCCCTCGACTTTATAGTTGCTTTTCTTTAAATTTAGTTCTGCTGGCATTGAATTTGTCCATTTCTAGTACATGTAGATTTTGTCTTGATAATGCACAAGCTGCAACCTTAATGATGTTAGGATACCTTATGTCGCCTTAAAAAGGAAGGGACTTTTTTCCCTAATTTTTTTGCCCGAAAGTCCCTATGGCTTTGCCCGAAAGTCACATGGGAAGGATGAGGGATGAATGATGAAGGGAAAAGGAGCGACAAAGCTTGCTTTGTCACCCGGCCGGTTTGGGGGGAACGACCGCTTGTCACTTT
>JAGRCC010000238.1 GCA_020433785.1 Anaerolineae bacterium | reverse complement strand
GGTGCTGATGAGCACCCAATGTAGCTTTATTGTCAGCCGACACCGGTCACTCCTTGCTGTCACAACCAGCGTGACCCCACCCCAGTTGGTCTCGAATCACCGATAACCAGGCCTCTTTGTAGCTATCCCCGGTTTTGACCTGATAGCAGGTCACCAAGCCTAACCCGGTGATTTCAACAATGGGGGTGACGATGAGTTCGGCCGAAGATTCATCTTCGACCGCTGCTGCCCTCTCCCCCGACTCACTGGCGTTGCTGACAGACCTGGTAAAGGGTCTTTGCCCTTGAGTCCAGAGCCACGCGGCCCAATCCGGTTTGAGTGGGATCGTCAGGCACGCATTAAGCCGGTCGTAAAAACCGGTCGGCCGGCCAGCTTCGTAGGTCAGTAAATAAAAGCCTTCCGGCTTGTCCTCGCTGACCGTCAGACCAGGATGCACTAACGCCAGGTCAATCATCCCTGAAGGCAATCGCTGGCGCAGGGTGCGATAGGTGATCTGTTTGGCCAGCCCCACCCGCTCCGGGTAGCTCCGACCGGGAATGGGAATTATTACTCCCGTCTTCCATTTCTGGCCCCGGTATTCTCGGGCCGACAGCCGCGCCCAAATGGCGTTGACCGTTGGCTCCGGACCGACCCAGCGCAGAAACCACAAGCCGTCCGCATGGTCGATGAAGTCCACCAGCATGGCGGACAGACGGCCGAATTCAATGGTGTGAAACATATCAACCTCCGGAAATACAAAAGTCCCGACCGAGGGCCGGGACTTAGGGGAATAGAATTTTGCTATTCAGCTGTCTTGAGTCAGTCAGACGAACACAACGCTGTGCTCGCAACTAACTCCGATATTTTATTTTCAACCTCAGTCCAAACACACCTCATAAAACCAAACCAAATTGTCAAAGAGCCAAAGTGTTTCCACTATGGCAAATTGGCGACCGATATGGAACCCTTACTTTTCCCAACAGGAGAGGAGCTAGGATGACGTCAAAAACTTCGATATCGGGAATCTGACAAGGGCTGAGGAGGATGTTTCTGAAGTACTCTACTTGTTGGTAGGATCGGCTACCGTCTTCACCCACGGTAGTTTTTTATGCAAGGCTTGATAGCAACGCACATCCATCGTCCAGAACTCACACTTGAATTGCTGAGCCAGGGCCACATAATGGGCATCATACGCGGCGTGAAGGTTGAATTGCTGGGCAATCTGCCAGGCGTGCCGGTGTAAATCGGGAGGATATTCGAGGGTAATCCCCTGCTCGAAGATATTCTCAAAGATAGCTTGCCCGCGCTCCAAGGAAATCCGGTGATGATAAACGTTTTGCCAGAGAGTTGAGGTCACTTCAAAAGCAAACAAGGGCGGCGCAATGAAGGCGCTCCCCTGCTCTACCCACTGCGACCACAGTTCCCGTACGGCAGATCGATAAGGTCCGCCTAACGCCATGCGTAAAACTAAACTGGCATCAACGCAGATGACCGAGGAGTTGTTGGGTCCGTTCATGGCGTAGCTGATGCAGGATTTCTACCGGGTCAGGTAATTGACCGTGTGTTTCCTGCTGAAGAGCCTGATAGTTTTGATCGAGTTTCTTGAGAGCCGCCTGTCGCTTATGTCTCAATGGCGTAGTTTCTGCGGATAAGCGGCGGTCTTGAGCAGCCCTTAAGGTGACAATCGCTACTTTGGGACGCCCCCGTGAGGTGACCACCACCTGTTTTCCGCCATAACACACCTGGTTGACCAGGTCAGAAAACCGACTGCGAGCTTCATTGACGCCGACATAGGTGGTAGTTGTAATCATTAAGGCTATTATGACATTTCCGAAAACCGGATGCAATGGTTAACTCACTTCTGAGCAAGTTGATGGTATGATGAACATCGATGCTACGAATTGATAAGGCACTAACGGATCATCTGGCCAAACGGATGTATGTTGATCCCGGCGATGAGGATTTTGGCCAATGCTTCTTCAACGCCCTCCGCGCCTTGTTTCGCCTCAACCGCCTGGCCCCCTCACACCGGCCGGTCTACACCGAAGGCTTTACCGTCTACCACCACGAGGCGGCTCCCCTCCCCTATCATCGGGTCGCGGCTCACGGTTGGGTCACTCAGCATGACCAGGTTATCGACATCGACTATGCCGACTGTGGGAGGTATGAGGTCGCCTACTTCCCCGGCCGGCATTGGCCGGTTGAGGCGGTCTACCACAGGCTCAAGACGGAGCCACCCGACACCCATCATCTCGCCTTTGGACTGGTGCCGATGGGCCTGGCCATGACGCGGGCTTATGTAGCGGCTTGCGAATATATGATAACCACCTGGCCGGAAGAGGTCGCGGAGTATGATCGGCAGCGCCTCGACGAGTGGAGGCAAAACCTACGGGTCTAGGAAATGTTTGGGTATGGTTGAGACTGAGGACGACAGGGTGGAATATAAGCAATGAACTATCCGAAGGTAGGATAATGTACGGGATTTGGGGACAATCACCAGCCGTTTCGTCAGGACTGGCTGGCACGAAGAGTGCCGGCCAGGCGGGGGCCGGGAAGGAAGAGCCCGAGAAGGAATGCCCGGCCCCCGCAAAAGGGCGTCACGCCAGTGCACCCGCGCGCCGGTCGGCCTGTAAGGCCGACTGCCCCCGCCCCTGTCCCCGGCTGCGGTAACCCCAACGCTGTTACCGCAGCCGTGGGATGCTTTGGCGACGCGGCCGGAGTGGAGTGAAACGGAACGGAGGCTGTGGCGTCAAAGCAGGCGGGGGCAGTCGGGCTTCAAACGACCAACGGGAAGAGCAGAAGGCCGACCGGCGCGCAGCCCCGTCGAGTGGTGCCCCCTGGTGCCCTGCCGGTCAGAAGCGGGATTTTGGCCCAAAATAGGGCGGTTCTGGGCTAAAGCAGGGCATAAATGGGGGTGCCCGAGCGGGGATGGTTTCCTTCTCGGAGCCAGGAGCGGGGTTCGATGCCCCGCTGCTGGCTTTTTTCTGCGCGCAAAGTCCTGAGCAGGTCTGCTATTGACTCTGCTTTTCAAAAAGCAGAACCAAAAACAGAAGCAATCCCATAGCCAATAGCACAGTCAATACGATAGCTAACCCTCTCCTTCTTGAGATTACTAACCGTTATCGTATCAAATTTGAAACATAAATATTTATACGGACGTACGCTTGTCAACATAAATGCGTGCGTGCATACATGCATACGCGTATACCCTACCAAAAATTGGATTACTGTTCATTAGGCAGACTGAATACCTTCCGCCACCAAACTACAATTGACGACGAATCTGGGCATGCATCTATCGATGCGTCAATGAAAGCGTGTATGTACGCACACACGTAATCAATCGAAGGGCCTCATACCAAAAGTGATAGCAACTTTAAGGACACCCCCAAAAGTTGTGGTCAACTAATGATACTTGTTGACAAAGTCGACCCATTATGACTATGATGTCTTTAACATGTATCTGGAACACTTCAATCTGCTAGAGAAGCCCTTTCACGCCATCACCAGCAATCCGCGTTTCTTCTATCAAGCGCCCCAATATTCTCAGGTTAGATTGAAAATCGATTACTTTGTCAAAGACCGAGGTGGCCATATTTTTATCTTCGGCCCCATTGGTTCGGGTAAAACCACTCTGCTCAAAATCGTGGGTGAACAGTTGGCCCAGGATGAACACAATCTGGTCAAGTGGGTCATTGTCCCCAAACTCAAAACCGGCAACGCTTTCATTAGACGGATTAACGAGGAATTTGGCGTCAAGACCGAGCGCAGCTTTGACGGCTCGGTCAAAAATTTTGTAGACTTCCTGAAAGGCTCACTGGAGCAAGGTCTCTTCCCGGTTTTGCTGGTCGATGAAGCGGAAAACTTGAACCGGGAATGCTTGAAACTGATCCACTATTTGTTAGCCTACACCACCGATGAAGATATCTATTTAATGGTCGTCCTATGCGGTCAAGAGGATCTGGCTACTAATATCAAGAAAATGAAAGAGCTTTTGTCCCGGATGTTCCCGGCGGCGGTCTCCTCGCTCTCCCGCGAAGAAACCGAAAACATGATGAAGCATCGCTGGGCCATCGCTTCCCAGAGTAAGAGTAACCCTTTCCCCTTTTCTGCTGAAGCGGTCGATTTGATTTACAAGAGTTCACGCGGTATTCCTCGCAATATCTGTCGGTTAACCGATCTTGCCTTGTTAGCGACTTATGCAGCCGAACAAATGGAGGTTATTCCCGAGTTTGTTGAACAAGCTCGACAACAAGAAGATATTGACCATGAGTGACAGCGACATTTTTCTCCGTCTGGCCAAGAAACAGCAAGAACCGCAGCCCTCCACGGCTGTCGTCACTCCACTGGACAATAAACTGGATGCAGATAAGCGTGCATCCATGGATGCACGCACGCATCAACACGCAAATTCATCCAACCAAGAAGAACCTTCACCCCAGCCTGAGACTATCGACAACAAGAGCGTTAATGCACGCATGCACGCACGCATAGAAAACCGGCTGAAGGAGACCATCCTAAACAAGAAAAGGCTGACCAGCTATACATTTAGGTTCAAAACAGAGGAGTTGGACGCCATTGATCGATTTATCGAATCCGAGCTTGAAAAATATACGGGCCAAAAAATTAGCAAAAACGATATTGTTCGGCTGGGGTTAAATTGGCTGTTACTTGATTTTGAGGAGCAGAAAGAAAGCAGTATGCTGGCCAAAATAATCGGCTAACGACTGGATGCGTGCGTGCATATACCCACGCCAGTACTCACGCATTTATGCACCCGTGTAAGCATGTACATCCCGCTAGTTAGGGCTATTCTTTGATTACATCTTGCTTTTTACCCAGCCACTTGGTACTGTCAAATAAACGTTATGACAATTATGTAATCATAATTGTCCCTGCTCAATTAACAACCCAATAAAAAAGCTCTTGCGTCAACAAGAGCTTTGCGTTTTCACTAGGTGCGCTATCCAAGACAACCTAGCTTCAATATCTAAGAAGATTATAGCTGACCCTTCAGTCATAAGTCAACCCTTGGACCCACCTAGTTTGGTGGGTTTTTTGTTGCTCAAAACATAGAAAAATGGATCAAATTACCTCTAACCACAACACAGAATTTTTATTACTTGTGTATCTCTTAGGCCCCTGCCGGTGTAGGGGTTCCGCTATTGCGGAAGAAGGACACCGGCCCGACCGAAACGACGGGCTCACTCATACGGGTTAACTGCTCCTCGCATTATTGCGAGGTAAGCCATCGGGAGATGGTCTAAGGCACCTCGGGCGAAGAACGACGCTTCGTAATTTTTGAAATTCAATGCTTGGAATTTTGAAAATTCCGACGCGAAGCGTCGCCCAGGAGAACTCGGCGAGCTAGACCTGGAGGTGAAGGGAAGGGCTCCCCGTATCGTCCCCCTTAGCCCGCAGGGCTAAATAGGGGAGGGGAGGGTGTGAGTATTTAGTTGCTCCAAGGTACTTTCGGGAAAGTTGGAAAAGGTACTATGGTACATTAAGCGAGAACTAAATTAAGTACTTTTGGCTCTATAAGCCTCCATTCCGGTTTGATATAATCAAATAAAATGGTCATTTTATGTTGTCAGCTTGGACAACATACTCTGCTTGATTAGAACCACGCTATCCCAAATTGGAGTGATATCTCATAAGGATTACCAGATGCTGGCTAAAGTCACAAGTTGTGCCGTTGTGGGTTTAGATGGAGTGCTCATCGAGGTTGAAGTTGATATCTCGCGCGGCTTACCGTCGATGACGATTGTCGGGTTACCTGACGCTGCCGTCCAAGAAAGTCGCGAGCGAGTCCGTTCAGCAATTAAGAATACCGGACTTCCATTTCCGTCGCAGCGGCTCACCGTTAATCTTGCCCCAGCCGATATCCGCAAGGCAGGGCCAGCCTACGACCTGCCAATTGCCATCGGTACACTTATCGCCTCTGAACAGATTATCACTAATGTTGAGAAATCTATCATTATGGGTGAACTATCATTAGATGGTGGAGTTCGTCACGTTAGTGGTGTACTGTCTATGGCAAGTCTGGCGAGGCAAGAAGGATATACTATCCTCTTCATTCCGGCAGAGGATGCCCCTGAAGCATCGCTAATTGATGGACTGACGGTTTACCCTGTCGAGTCCTTACTGCACGTGATTGACCACCTGAGTGGTCATCGACAACTGACTCCATATCAAGTTGACTACAATTTAGATGATGAAGCAGTTCTTTCTTGTACAACAGATTTTCAGGAGGTAAAAGGACAAGAACATGTTAAGAGAGCCTTGGAAGTGGCCGCCGCAGGAAATCACAATGTATTGCTTAGCGGTCCCCCCGGATCGGGCAAAACACTCCTGGCTCGGGCAGTCGTTGGCATCCTCCCCCGATTAACCATTGAAGAAGCCTTGGACGTGACCCGCATCTATTCTGTTGCTGACCAACTCTCGGCCAACGAACCGCTCATTCGCCACCGCCCGTTTAGAGCGCCGCATCACACGGTTAGTTATGCTGGCCTTATCGGCGGTGGGCGTTGGCCCAAACCCGGCGAGATTAGTCTAGCTCATCGGGGGGTGCTATTTTTGGATGAATTACCGGAATTTGGCTCACGAATGTTAGAGATGCTGCGCCAACCGTTGGAGGATAAAGTTGTATCAATCAGCCGCTCGGCGGGATCGCTAACCTACCCAGCTAACTTCACCCTAATCGGCTCGATGAACCCGTGTCCCTGCGGCTTCTACACCGATCCCG
>JAGRCC010000237.1 GCA_020433785.1 Anaerolineae bacterium | reverse complement strand
CCACCGGCGGCTTCTCCACCAAGCAAGCCAGCATTGCCTACTACAACGATCAGCCCTATATTCAATACGTTATCATGCTATTTATGTATTTTGCCGGGGCCAACTTTGCCATGCACTATTTTGCACTGAAGCGGCGCTTTGATCGGGTCTGGCATAGCGAGGAGTTTCGATTTTATACGTTTAGTGTTATTGTGGTGGGGCTGATCCATACGGTCGGGTTGATCTTTAATGACGGCTTGCATCCCGAACGCGCCTTTCGAGACAGCATGTTTACCACCCTAACCATTGTCACCACCACCGGCTTCGTGACGGCCGATTACGAAACGTGGGCCATCCCGCTGCTGTTTATCGTCTTCATGCTCATGTTTACCGGCGGCTCAGCCGGCTCGACGGCGGGAGGGATCAAGGTGGTCAGGCTACTGTTGATTATCAAAAACAGTCTGGTCGAGCTGAAACGCTTGCTTCACCCCCGGGCCATTATTCCGGTTCGGCTCGATGGCCGGGCCGTGCCGGCTAATATTATGACCAATATTTTAGCCTTCTCCATCCTATACATGCTGATTTTTGTTTTAGCTGCCCTGATAATGACGGGGATCGGGTTGGATTTCGTCTCGGCTATCGGGGCGACCATTGCCTGCTTGGGAAATATTGGGCCGGGCCTGGGCAGCGTAGGACCCACGGCCAACTTTGCTCATATACCAGGGCTGGGCAAATGGTTTTTATCGTTTCTGATGCTGTTGGGGCGATTGGAATTATTTACCGTTTTAATTTTATTTACCCCTACTTACTGGCATCGGTAACGGCTCAGTTCTGTAAGCGCTCGCAGTCGGAGATTCTGCCCAGCACGACTAAAATATCGTTCTCTTTGATGACCTCGTTCGCGCCGGGAGACACGATAACATCGTTGCCGCGTTTGATAGCGATAACCGAAATACCATAGTATGCCCGCACCTGTGACTCCACCAACGATCGGCCAATTAACTGCTCCGGGGCCACAATTTCCACCACACCCGTATCGTGACTAAGTTGCAGGAAGTCCACAAAATCGATGGCCGATAATCGCCGGGCCAGACGAACACCGGCTTCGTGTTCCGGCAGAATTACTTCATCGGCTCCGACGCGCTGCAATATTTCTTGTTGGGTGACCGTCCGGGCCTTACTGATCACCCGCCGCACACCCAACTTGCGCAGATTCACCGTAGCCAGCAAATTCGCCTCAAAGACCGAGCCGGTGCAGACGATGCCGGTATCGAAGGATTCGGCCCCCACCTCACGTAGAGCATCGATATCGGTGGCATCCATTTGCACCACGTGCGGCAGCAAATTGGATACTTGTTGGACTCGCTTTTTGTCCAAGTCGATGGCCAGGACTTGGTGGTTATAGGCCGTCAAGGACATCGCCAGGCTGGTGCCAAACCGACCCAAACCAATGATAATAAATTCATGGCGACTGTTCGAGTTGTTGCTGCGAGTCAACCGGGGTTGGCTATCTGAGCCAAAAAGAGTTTTTACGTTGTTGATAATCCGAGTTGCCAATGAGTTTTTTTGATTGCTCATAAAATTTTACTCTGCCCTTACCCAATAATGATCTTTTCTTCCGGAAAATAAACTAATGACCGCCGGCGCCGCTGGGCCAGAGCAACCACCAACGTTAGCGGGCCTAAGCGTCCCCAAAACATGGTAAAGATAATTAATAATCGACTCACCAGGCTAAGATTACCGGTGAGCCCCAAGGAATAGCCCGTGTTTGAAAAGGCGCTGATGACCTCAAAGCCCAGGGGAAAAATACGGTCTTGCTCCACTAAGGCTAAAAGAATCGTGACCACGACCACTAAAATCGTTGAGACGGTCATAATCGCGACGGCCTTAGTGACCGTTTCCACCGGCAGCGACCGCTCCAAGAAGCGAACATCATCGTGGCCGCGCACATTCGAAAGCAGGGTAATCAGCACCACGGCCACTGTCGTCAAGCCAACTCCGCCGCCCATCGAGGCCGGCGCGCCGCCGATAAACATCCAAATCACTATAATAAACTGGCTGGCCTCGCCTAGTTCGCCCATCGGAATCAGGGTAATACCGGCGGTTCGGCTGGACACGGCGGTGAAAAAAGCCAGCCACCATCGATCACTGACTGGCAGCAGCGACAGCGCGTGGCCCTGCACAAACGTCTCATCGATCATAATGATGAACGTACCTATAATGGTCAAGATGATGGTAAACGGCAAAACGAGGCGAGTGTGTAGAGTCAGCCGTCGCTCGCGGGGCCAATGGATCAAATCATAGACCACCATAACGCCCAAGGTGCCAATCGTAATCAATAAACTCAAAACCATCAGGGAAATGGGGTTATGGCGGACTGCCAGCAGGACCGGATCATCAAAGCCATGAAATAGGTCAAAACCGGCGTTGCAGAAAGCCGAAACCGAGTGAAAAATGGAATAGTAGACGGCCTGACGCCAATCCATTACCTGGACCCATTGGCTAAAAAGTAAAACAGCGCCGATGAATTCAATCATTAACGTAATTTGGATGACTCGCCAGGCCAACCTGGTAATACCATGCCCTTCTTCAACACCCAAATTTTGCCGCAGCAGACTCCGCTCGTAAAATGTAACGTGTCGCCCAATAAGCCGAAACAAGACAATCGACAAAATGATAAACCCCATACCCCCCACTTGCATCAGCAACAAAATTACAATTTCGCCGAATAAAGAAAAGGTAACTTCGGTACTAACCACCCCCAATCCAGTGACTGTGGTGGCTGAAGTTGAGGTAAAGAGCGCGTCGAGCCAACTGATTGAGTCCGGGCCTTCGGTGGCAACCGGCAGCGCCAGTAAAAATGAGCCAATCAAGATAATGGCCGCAAAGCCAAATATTAAAATCTTGGCGCCCACGGCGGAGGGTGATTTTTTCGGGTTATCCAGCGTGTATTGTCTTATCTGACGATAATTTATCATTTAGACGACTCACTTAAAATATGTTGGCATTCTATCACAAAACAGCCGTGTAGGGTAACAAATACAACTAGCCAATGAGGTTAAAAGCTAATCGATTTCCTTAAATTTGCAAAATAAAACAGGTTTGATTATAATTCAATTTCGTATTGTGGGCACAAGCTTTGTGCCCCTTTTTAATGAAAAAGTTCGGAACCAAACAACTTTGAAAAAGCATTAATTTGCTGGCTCCTGTCTGTACTAGAGGTGTAAAATGGCTCATGCAATCGACTTAATTCAGTCTGTAGAACAATTAACAGAGGATAGGCCGCGTCTGCGCATTGGCGACACGGTCAATGTTCACGTCCGCATTGTTGAAGGTAACCGAGAGCGGATCCAGGTCTTTCAAGGCGTCGTTATCGCCATGGGTGGTAGCGGCATCAATAAGACCTTTTCCGTTCGCCGTATTGCTGCTCACGGCGTTGGGGTAGAGCGTAAGTTTCTCTATCATTCGCCCCGCCTTGATAAAATCGAGGTACTCCGGCATG
>JAGRCC010000236.1 GCA_020433785.1 Anaerolineae bacterium | reverse complement strand
CGGTATCACCCTCGTAGCCGATCAAATCACCTGGCTCCACGTGTTGGCCGGGAGTGACGACAACCTTACTTTGGTGCCAATAACCGCTGAATAAGCCCATGCCGTGATCGATAAGCACAGCGTTCCCCCGGACCATGAGCGGTTCGGCCAGGACAACAATGCCGCCGGCCGGCGCATAGATCGGCTCACCTACACCGCCACCAAAGTCGGTTCCGGCATGAAAAGTAATGTCTGAACTATCGTTGTAACTGCGGCGTGTACCAAAAGCACTGGTCACACGCGGGGCCTGTTCCTCAAGCGGGTACCAAAACGGCCCATCCCACAGCGGCCGGGGGGTGATTTGAGACCAGAGGGCGGCCAGTTTCTCGCGCTCCTCTTGAATCAACTCTGTTTGGAGTAGCTCCGCGCGATTGTCATCGAGCAGAATTTCTTCCGAGTCATACGGTCCCTCCATAATTTTTACATTTTCGGCATGGCTATAAATTTGGCCATCGGGCGTCGTGGCTGTTAAATGAAGTTGGTAAACGTTTGGCTTAATCAGAGCGTGAATGGCGACGATGCCCCAGTGATCGGTATCATTGCTTTGGTAAAAGAAAACCGGCTGGCCTTCAAAATCACCAACAATCGTGGCCTCGGCTGCCAACGAGACACGAGCCACGAGGGTTCGGCCCTGAATGATGGTGGGTTCCGAGAGATTGACGCCGGTAAAGGGCCACGTTAGCGGATCGGAGGCGGGGGGCTGAATGACCGGCACCTTTAAAGTTTGGCCCACTTGAAGCAAATCCGGGTTGGGCAGGTGGTTAAGGGCGATGACATCGTCAGGGGTAGCGAAATAGATATTGGCAATGCTGCTGATGGTTTCGCCGGGTTGGACGGTGTGAAGCTGTTCACCGATCCGTTCGACCGCTTCGGGATTAGGCAGTGACGAGACGCCGGGGAGGATCAACTGCTGGCCGGGCAAAATTAAGCCGGGGTTGCGTAAGTGGTTGGCCAGAGCAATATCAGCCATGTTAAGGTTGTACTTAAGCGCGATGAAAATGAGCGTATCGCCCGTTTGCACCGTATAGACAAACGGTTCATTTTGATCGAGCGTCGGCGAGTCGGCCTGGGCCGGCAGGGCCGACCAAAGTAAATAAACCAGCATTAGTAACCAACCCCAACGTCTTAAATAGACAAAGCCGTATTGGCGGGGGCATTGCCGGATATTAAGTATCGCCCACTCTTTTAAACCCGTTTGATAAGTCATGTAACCTTTCCCAGAAAAGTTGCCTTATTGTAAGCTTAACCCAAAAATTTAGCCAATAAAAAACCGCCTATAAGGCGGTCTTTTGTTAGTAGTCAATCACAAGCGGTTAGACAGCAGGCACAAAAGGTTTGATACCTTTGTAAATTTGCCGACCGCCAATGGTTTTAAGAATCAGCTCGGGTGATTTCTTCCGAATCTGTTGGTGGAGTTCCACCGGCGACATCGGGGTATTATCATTCAAAATGAAGATTCTAAAAACCGCGCTGGTGAGCGGGATGCGACTGTCTAAAAAATTGGGATCGTGCTTGCAGTGGGTATGAATGATGTGCCACAGCACATCGATTTCATGGACCTCCCCGGTTTCAGGGTTGATCCAGTCGAAGGTTTGATCTTGGGTATCTTCGGCCAACCGCTGGCAGTCCGGACAGGCATTGCTCTGTAAAAATGCCCGCAGATTCTGGCCTTTCTGCTGCCACCAGGAAAAGTCGATATAAAATTTTGTGTCGATTGTCGGTCTAACAAATTTAGCCATGATAATTTCGTAAATAGTTACTTATTTTCAAATTAAGTGATCAGATTCTATTTGTCGCGTAAACTGGGATCATAAGTCCAGTAGCCGTGATTAATAGGAATGAAGCATTGGCGTGTGATAAGCTCCTGAAAAACCACGCCAGGGGCTGTGCGGCGGTAAACATTAACAGCGCTATAGAGTGTTTTGGCGTGAACAGTACTCTGTGGGTTTAATTTTGACAACTCCGGAAACACTTCACATAACAAATCAAAAACGGAGCGATTTTTATCTTCAGCGGTGAGCCAGAACCTATCGGTACTCTCCGGGCTGGCGTCGCCGATGATCATCAGTTCATCGTATTTACAGCCGATGGACGCCGGCGTCATCTGAAAAGAGAGCCGGTTACCGGAAATCGTCACCATTCGCACCCAATCGCGCTGGCCACGGGTGCTCTGAAACTCAACAATCACCTCCATCGGATCTTTGCCTGATCTGACGGTAATGTAAGCACCGACCGGCAGCTTATTTTTCTTGTACCAGTCATCCAGACCAAATACATATTTGTGATCAAAAACTGTCCAGCCGGGGAACTTTTCACCGGTTCGGCCATCAACAAATTGAAATCGAACCGGGTTATGGTAACTTTTGGGGAAGAACGGCAGCATTTTGGGCGTGAGCGGCAGCGTGCCGACACGCCAGTGCGGGTAGTTGATCACTACCGTTACTTTTCTGGCGTTTTCTTCGGGCAGTTCGGCCTCATCGGCCGGGGTGGCTTCATCATCAATTTCGCTAAGCAGGGCAAACAGATCGGCGTCATAATCGCTGGCGTCATAATCCTGACGGCGCATTTGCAGGCGTCGGGGCGGGTAGTAAGCTTCCGGGGGCGCCATCCGTTCCAAATACCAGAACACCTGGCCCTCAGGACCCACATCCTCAAAGCGTTCATCGCTATCAAGTCGATGATTTAACGAAAAACGCATTAAGTCGGTAATTTGGTCAGGTGACTCCACCAAGCCCATCTGCTCGATGAGGGTATCAGTGGCGAGTGGTCCTTTATTGATGTCAATCGCTGCATCGGCGATATTAAACAACCCTTCGTGAAATTCTGTAAGCAAATCGGCCAGAAAATATTTGTCGTTAAAACTTACAAAATCCGTATGAGCTTCTAAAGCCGCTCTAATTCGGTTACAAATTACATCCTGATATTCCTGATAAATTTCATCAGGAGGAACTAAACCCTGCAAGCTGGCTAACCCCTGCTCTTGATCGGTATTAAGCCGATGCTCGTGGGTAAAGTTGGCCACAAAATCTTTGGTTGAACCATTACCAAAGTTCACCGTAATCACAGTAAACTTACCATAATCAGGATGCTGACCCGCTCGCGTCTGGGTTACCGTGCCGGTAGCAAAGTTTAGGGCAGGAAAAACCAGTTTCTCGTCAACGTTATAGCTTTTGCCCGGTTGGTACAGCTTGCCGTCTTGGAACTCACTGCGAACTTGCAGTTCTTCCTCGTTACACTGTCGCCGCACTAAGGCTATGGCGATATCATCGAGATCAACCGGCCGGTTCTGCTCAAAAATTTGTTGGTATATGTTTTCTATATCTTTGTGGCTAACTTTGAATTGTT
>JAGRCC010000016.1 GCA_020433785.1 Anaerolineae bacterium | reverse complement strand
AGGTGCTCCCGACAAGTTCATCAGGGGCGGCTTTGCCGGAGCGAGCCTTTTTGGTCAGCTCGCGAAATTCCGCGCCGATGGCCTGCAACCCTTTTTTGTCGGCGTTTTTGACCACCGGCACCAGCAGGCCCCGGTCGGTATCAACGGCGATGCCCATGTGGACCGGTTTGAGCCGTTCGATGGCCTCGCCGTCCGGGGAGAAGCGGGCGTTCATATAGGGAAATTCGCGCAGCGCGTTGGCCACAATGATGACCAATAGATCGTTATAACCGGGCGCGAAGCCCCACGGTTCGGCGTATTTGGCTTTGAGCTGCTCCCGTAGAGCCACGAACTCGGTGGTGTCAACTTCGGTCATCAGGGTGACGCGGGCGGTGGCTTGCGTGCTTTCGGTCATGCGCCGGGCGATGACTTTTCTGATGCCTTTAAGGGGCGTGCTTTCCAACACATCGTCGGCGGAGGTTGGGGCCGCCGGTTTGGCGGCCGGTCCGGGCGCGGCTTTGGCCGGCGCGGCGGCGACGGGCGCCGGAGCCGGTTTGGCGGCCGGGGCGGCTTTGGGAGCCGGCTCGGCTTTGACCGCCGGGGAGCCGCCGTTGGCTGAACTGGCTCGCCGCACGTCGTCTTTGGTAATCTTGCCGTGATCACCGCTGCCCTCGATGGCGTCCAGATTGATACCTAAATCCGCCGCCATCTTCTGGGCGACCGGAGTTGCTTTATAGAATTCTCCTTGGGGGTGTTGTTCGGCCATAAGTCCTCCTCGACGTTGATTTTTGTTAAAGTATACCGGCTAGCTAAAATTTTTGCGAATCGTTAATCACGCTCTTTTGAGGGTGTAGTCATGCTGTCCTAACTGTTCTTGAGGATAAACCCTATTTATGCTATACTTGCTTTATTGTGTTGGATAGACACAGTAAAGCGGTAGAACATCTCTACCGGTGGGTGCAGCAGGCTGGGTTCTTCCTCAGAAACGTACTGTTTCTTTAACAGAATCATAAAGCGTTTTTTACTCCTCATTCGACCGATTCCCTAAAAATTTATCATTATATAAGCTTGGACCACATGTTAAACGCCTTATAACGATGGCCCAGTATTGGCTGCCGGTAGACCGGATGGTTAGAGTTGCCTGAACTCGAAAAGGTTACTCGTTGCTGTAAAAAGTTCAAGGTCTGAGGCGCTGTCTAAATTTTATGCCCCGAGTCCACAATCCTTATTTTGCCGGCCCACCGGCAACGCAACCTGACACTTTTTTTGGACGTGAGGATGATTTGCGTTTCATCGATGACTCCTTGTCGTCGGCCAGGCACAACTTGCTGGTTTTTTACGGCCAGCGCCGCATCGGCAAAACCTCAATTCTTCATCAGATCTCACGTCGAAACCATCCCGATTACGAGGCCGTTTTTTTCGATCTGCAAAGCGGCATGACCAACTCGGCCACCGACCTGTTGTACGGGTTGGCCCGAGCTATTGCCGGTCATTTGAAACTGCCCAAACCGAACCGCCCCGACTTTGAGGAGCCTGAGGCGTTCCGCGCCGATTTTCTGCCGCAAGTTACCCGGCAGTTGGGCGATAAACGGCTGCTGCTCCTGCTGGACGAATTCGATGTTTTGAGTTTGGAAAGCGGCGCGATGGAACTGGACGCCCTGCCGTTTGTTCAGGCCCTCAATCCGATCATCCAAAGCGACAATAAACAGGTCATTTTTTTATTTGTCATCGGCCGCCGATTGAAGGAACTGCCATCTCAACAGTTGCAAATCTTTCGAGGTGCGCTTACCCGGCAAATCACGCTGTTGGAACAAGACGCCACGCTTCAACTCATTCGCCGGCCGGCCCAAAGTATTCTGACTTATGACGATGTCGCCGCCGAGCGCATCTGGCGCTTAACCGGCGGACATCCCTATTTCACCCAACTGCTGTGCCACGAGATTTTTAACCAAGCCCAACGACGCGATAATTGGCAGGTGACTGAGGCTGATGTAGAGGCTGCCATCGACAATGCGGTCAGCGCGGGTCAAAGCGCGTTGGAATGGTTTTGGGATGAGGTTTCGCTGATCGAACGTTTTACCCTCTACACCTTGGGCCAGCCCGAGTTTAACGGTCAAGGCGCTTCCTTAGATCAGCTCATCGCCCAGCGCAATGCTCGCGGCGTGCAAATCCCCGATTTTGAGCTGCGCGCTCTGCCTGATCAACTGGTCGATCGGGAAGTTCTCAAGCGCGATGTAGAAGAACATTATCGCTTTGCGGTGGAGTTGGTTCGACGCTGGATCCTCCGCGCCCATTCGCTGGAAGAGGTGACCGGCGAATTGATCCGGTCGGGTATGGCCGAACCGGCCAAGGATTACTTTAGAGCCGGCCTGGCCGCCTATCGAGAGGATCATCTGGATCTGGCGCTCGATAACTTTAGCAAAGCTCTTAGCATCAATCCTAACTATGTCGAGGCGCGTTTGTGGCTGGCGCGGGCGCGCTTGAAACAGGATGACTTGCTGGACGCCATCGACGAGTTTGCTTATGTGGAACGTTTCGGCGGACAGTTGGCCCGTGAGGCTCGGCTAGGGCTGGCCGATGCCCGGGCGCAGTATGGCCGCCAGCTTGAAGACGATGGTCAGGTGAGTGAGGCCCGGTCTGAATATGAGCGTGTCTTAGAGTTAGACTCGCAGCACGCGCTGGCTAACGCCCGTTTGAGCGAACTCTACCGGCAGCAGGCCGAGGCCGCGCTGTTAGACGAAGGGGTTGCCGCCGCCGAGCCGCTGTACGAGCACGCTTTGCAGCACGGTTTCGACAACAGCGAGTTAGAAGCTCAGATTAAAGAGCAGCTTGACCAATACAGCCAAACTCAGGAAGAGGCCAACAATTGGAGCGAGGCCGAACAGGCCAGCCGGCTGGCGGCTCGCTTGATTTCAAAAAATGAGGACAGTCGGGAAACTTTACTACGACTTCAGTTGGGCAAAGCCCGCTGGCATTTAGATCAGCAGGAGTTGGCGGCGGCAGGGGCCATCTATCAGGAGTTACTGACCGAAGCCGAGCTTGATGCGCCGCGCCAGATCATTGAAAATGATGTCTTACGCTACAGCCAGCAGCAAGAAGAGCAGAATAATTGGCCTCAAGCCGAAGCCGCTCTGAAACTGTTAGTCGAGTTATTCCCCGACAACTTCGAAAACCAGAGCCGCTTGACCGACAGCCTGTGCCGGCAGGGCGAATTTTTGCTGGAGCAGCATAAAATCACCGAGGCTAAACAGCCTTACCAGCGAGCCTTAACCTCCACGCCGGAAAATCAATCGCTGCGCCACACCATCCGCTCCGGCTTTCAGACTTACCAGCAGGAGCAAGCCAAGCTCAACACGCTCGAAGCTTGGCGATCGATCAAAAAAGCCATGCAGACCCTGGTGGAGATTATGGGTCAAGATGATATGGTCGCCTGCCGCCGGCTGTCTGAAGCCCAAATGGATTTAGGGGATGCGCTGCTGGCCGCCGATCGTTTGGACGAAGCTCAGGACGCTTACGAACAGGCGGTTGACGATATAACCTATGTCTTGCAATTTGCCCGGGAATCGGACCAGGTGTCATCACAGGAGCGGGCCGTCATTTGGCTCAAGTTGGCCCAGCTTGATTTGGATCGATCCCGGTTCGATTCGGCCATGGATAATTTTGAAAGAGCCTTGACCGACGCGACCTCTGAGCAAGATATGGTGGCGCATATCAAATCGATCTTTACGACGTACCGGCAGCAGCAGGAGAAGATTCCGCGCTGGAAGCCGGTGGAGCGAGCCATGGATATCCTCAATCGTTTGTTTCCTGAGGATGAGGACGCCCGTTTTGAGCTGGCCCAAACCCGGGCGGCTCAGGTAGACTGGCATCTCAGCCGGGCTATCCCCGACCTTGAGGCGGCCATTCGTTTAGCCCACAGCGCTCTGCTCGACAGCGATTTATCGTACGAAGCGGGCGACCAAATCGCGGCTCGGCTCAAAAAGTCGTTTCAACAGCATCGATTGCAGCAAGAGCAGACCGACCCGCCCAATTGGAAACAGGCCGAACAAGCGATGAACAGCCTGGTTAGTTTGCTGCCGGACGATGACGAGGTCAATTTTTGGCTGGCCGAAACGCGATTAAAGCAAGGGAATTGGTATTTGGCGCAGCCCAATCAATCACCGGTACAGAGCCGTCACGGCATGCAAAAAGCGGCTGAAGTTTATCGCCGCGCCCTCAAAGATCTGGCTGAGACCGAAAACTTGGTCACCCCTTTGAAAGAAAATTTCAAAGCTTACCAGCAGCGCCAGCAAACAGGCACGCCTCCGGCCTGGCCGCTGGTCATTCAGGCCCTGCAAACCCTGGCCGAGTTGTTACCCGGCGACAGCCAGGTTGATCACTGGCTGGCCGAAGCCTATTTGGCGCAGGGAACCTGGCTGCTGGAGCAGCAGCCGGCGGAACCGGCCGAAGCCGAGTCAAACCTGGCCGAGGCCGAGTCGTCCTTCAGCAAGGCTTTAGAGCAATGGTCCGATGATAAGTCGGAAATCGAGGCCGTGATCCAGACGACTATCGCCGACTACTGCCGCCGGCAAGGGGACGTTGACCCGCCGCGTTGGCGTTTGGCCGAAGCTTCGCTCTCTTTTCTGGCCGAACTTATGCCTGAGGCTAATGAGGTGCCGCAGATTCGAGCCGATCTTTTTGTGGCGCAGGCCGATTGGCATTTGGCTCAGCCACAGGTGGATTTGGCCCATGTCAAAAATGCTTTCCAGTCGGCTTTACAGGCGTTAGCAAAACCCAACGATCCGTTGGTGACCCATATTCAACAAAAACTAAAAGCTTACCGGCTGGAACAGCAGCACAGCGATCCACCCAATTGGGCCGAAGCGGAACAGGTGGTCAAGATTTTGGCCGAGTTACGTCCGCACGATGATGAAACCGGCTGGCAAATGGCCGAATTAAATTCAGAGCGCGGCAACTGGCTGTTGCAGCAGCCGGTGATCGATGAGACTGAGGGTGAAGAACGATTAGCCGAGGCTGAGGATTATTACCGGCAGGCGCTTGAAGCGCTGCCTGACCAAAAAGAGACCCTACTGGCCCAACTCAAAGAAGATTTTAAGCAGTACCGTCTGCGGCAGCTTCAGCACCAGCCGCCCCGGTGGCAGCTCGCCGAGAGTGCGGTCCACGTTTTGGCCCGGCTGGCGGACCACGATGATGAGGCGCTGCGGCAGTTAGCTGAAGTGCGAGCGGCCTGGGCGCGCGGTTTTATGCAGAGCGAGGGGCAGTCATCGGCTGAGTTTGAGCAATGTTTGCTTCAGGCCAAAGCTATTTACAAACGCGCCCTGGCCGAGGCTCCGACCGAGAATAGTTTTCTGACCAAGAGTATCAAAGAGGATTTCAACAGCTTTCGATTGCAACAGGAGCAGGCCAAGCCGCCCAACTGGAGTCTGGCTGAGCAGGCGTTGAATATCTTGGCCGAACTGCTGCCGCAAGATCCGATGGTACAAAGCTGGCTGGCCGAGTTGTATATCGCTCGGGGTGAGGGTTACCGTAATGAGGCGGAAACGATTGGCGGCTGGCGTCGAGAGAGCCAGCAGTTGGAACTTTTTGAGCAGGCGGCTCATTTCTACAGCAAGGCTATTACTGCCGCCGCTCGACGGGCGCAAATTACCCCGCTGGGCGCCGAGGCCTGGCAGCAATTGGCGGCGATTAAAGCCCGGTTGGGACAGATTTATCGTTATGGTTTGAAAGATGAAGTCACGGCTCAAACTGCCTATCACGATGCCCTGTCCAACTGGGATAAAGCTCTCGGTTTAGGTATTGAGCGAACTCATTACCCGGCTATTGCCGCCACCCACGTGGCCTATGGCGATCTGCTATTAGAACGGGGCGATCTGGAAACGGCCGGCCAATATTACTTAGCCGCTAAAAAGTTTGCCGCGGCAGACCCGGATTGGTTGAATGAGGTCGATGGCCGGCTGCGAGCCTATCAGGAGCGGCAGCGGCGGTTGGGGTTCCAAAAAGAGGTGGTTGAAGCCGGCGAATTGCGCCACCAACTCCAACCGGACAACTCGCAGACTTGGTCGGAATTAGCCACCGAGTTGGTGGTGTACGGCGGGCAATTTCTCGAGGACAATGAATTTGAATTAGCCCGACCACACTACGAACGGGCGATGCAGCCGGCTTCGCCTGTAACTGGCCTGGATGACGACGCCCAACAGCGTTTAAGCCAAACGCTGGTGCAGGCGGTATTAACCTTTATCAACCGGCAAAAACAGGCCAAAAATTGGCGACAGGCTGAAAAAGCCGAAGAGTGGCTCAACGAGGCTCAATTTATCGATGCACAGACGGATATTACTTCTTCAACTCCGGCTCCGTTCTGGCGGCGGCGTGGGGGGCTGGCCATCGCCATCCCTTTGATTGTCCTGTTGTGTTTGGCCGGTGGTTTCGCGCTGGGCGCAGAGGATTGGTTCGATCGGGCGGCTGGCATGGCCATGCTAGCCACGGAAACGCCCACGCCGACGATCACCCTTACGCCTACCAGGACTCCCACTCCCACCGTAACGCCCACTGCAACCGCTAGCCCAACGGCCCGGATTGTGGTGGTCACCGCTACCTCAACGCCCACCAGAACCCCATCGCCAACCAAAACGCCGACTTTGCCGCCCACACCGACCTCTACGGTTACGCCCACCTTCACCCCGACTCCCTATCCGGCTCCTGAGATCATTGGCCCGGCTGATGGCGAAGTTTTAGCCGGAGCCGAAGGTCCCCACCAACTGGAATGGGAACCGGTAACCGAACTTGAGGACGATCAATATTACTTGATCGAGATAGAATATCTGAAGAGCAGTCAGGAAAGCCGGTTTACGCAGCTCCATCAAGACACGGTTTGGGATATACCGCCCGATCTGCTGCTCAAGGTTGATCCGCCGGAGCATGAGGTTTCGTGGCAAGTGAGTCTGGTCCGATCCGAGTTTGGCGATATTAGCCAGGTCGAGCCCATCGGCCGGACCAGTGAACCGCGTCGTTTTTCTTGGGAACGAATTCCGTTGCCGGCGGGTGAAGGCTTGAGTGTCGAAATTAACCCGCAAAACAGCGATGAAATCTTTGCGGTTTTGCAAGTCGAAGGCATCTACCGGTCAACCAATGGCGGGGTTGATTGGCAGCGCATTCGAGAAGAAACGTCGGTGGGGGGACTACATATTGCGCCGGCTAACCCATCGATCATTTATGCCGGTGCGTTTGCCAGGGTGCTTAAATCTGAGGACAGGGGTGAAACCTGGGCCAGCACGTTTATTCCGCCCAGAGCCCAAGTGTATGACATCGTCACCGATCCTAACAGCGCGGATATCGTTATTGCTGTGACCGGGGAGGGCATTGTCCACAGTGGCGACGGCGGGCAATCGTGGATTACGTTGGATAAGGCGCAAGGCGGGCAGATCCTAAATGTTGATTTCTACGGTATTGCCGCCGCCGGAACGCCAGCGGGTAACCGGGTGTATGTGGCCGGCGAAGGGGATCAGATCTTTTGGCGAGGGACCCGTGAGGTAACGGCCCCCTGGCAAACGCTGGTCTGTCGAGTTTGCGCCCGCAGTATTCACAGCCTGGCCATTTCCGGGGAGAAAATTTTGGCCGGAGCGGATGAAGGCCGGTTGGGTCTAAGTACGAATTTGGGTAATGATTGGGTTAAGACAGATACACCGACCGTCAATCCTACGCTCAAATTTTCAACGATTGTGTTTGATCCGAATGATGCCATGATTGTTTACGCCGGCAGCGGCACCAATCTCAACCCTACCGACGGTGAAGGGTTGTTCCGCAGCCTCGACGGCGGGTTAAGTTGGCGGTCGCTCAACAGTTGGAACGCCGGGGTAGGGTCCGGCACCTTTGTGCAGGATATCGCCATTGATCAAGCCGACAGCCAAATTATTTTCATTGCCACATCAAAGGGGGTTTTTCGAACGGATGACGGAGGGAGAAGTTGGGCCAGCCAATGAGAGGGCGTAACCCATTTATTTATAATGCTCCGGTGCCACCCGCCAAATTTATTGGTCGATATAATGAGGTTGACTACATTTTAGGCAGTTTGGCTAATCCGGCTCGGACCAGTATCACCATTTCCGGCGACCCGCGTGTGGGCAAAACATCGCTGCTGCATTATCTGCGGCAGCCGGAAGCTCAGGCCGGGTGGGGCCTGTCGCCGGATTGGTGCCATTTCATCTATCTGGACTGCCACAACATCATCCCGTTTCAAGAGTCGAAATTTTGGCGCTATGTGCTGCGCAACCTCACTCAGTGTTTTAAACAAGATGAGCTGCTGAGCCGGCAGGTACAAGAGCTGCTAGGTCAGGCTGCTCCTGATACGTATGATCTTAGCAATTTTTTCGATGACATCGCTCAAGCCGACCGGCTGGTGGTGTTGATGCTGGACGAGTTCGAGGCGGTGATCGAACATCTTGATCGAGAAGCCCCGGAGTTTTTGTATCACCTCCGCGCTTTGGTCAACCGGCCGGATCGCGGTCTGGCCCTAATTGTCGCCACCCGGACTCCACTCAAACAACTGTGCGCCGATTTTCGTTTTGCCGGCTCCTCGTTTGATAACGTTTTTTCGGCGGTGCCGCTCTTTCCCTTTAGCCAGGATGAGGTTAACGAACTTTTAGATCAGTACGGCGTGGATTTTTCAACTACCGAACGGAGCGACCTACGCCGATTGGCCGGGAATCATCCCTACCTGGTGCAGATCACCGGATCGCTGATGCTGCGGGCCAGGAGCAGCCAGGTAATTGAGGAGAGTACGGTCAGCCAAATCGAAGCCGATCTGGAGCGCGAAACGGAAGCCTATTTTGGCGATGTGCTGGACTGCTGTTCCGAACCAGAACAAATGCTAGCCACCTGGTTGGCCTTGAGCCAGCTTGACCGGCGGGTGGCCATCGGGCTGCCGGCGCTGTTGGAACGATACGACCAGGATCTAACCCGCCTGGTCCAACGGGGCTTAGTCTATTGTCTGCCGGATCAATATCTACTCTTTTCACCTATTTTTTGTCGCCGGGTTCTTCACAAGAATGTCGTGATCAAGGGCCAGCAGGTTCTGTCCGGATGGAAACCGTATATCAATTTTCTGCCGCCGCCGCAAAAAGAGACCTTTAAGTATCTGGTCGAGCAGATTATCAAACGACCGATCATTATCAAGAAGCCCGAACTGCTTGATTCACAGCCGGTTGCCGCTGAGGCGTTATCGCTATCTGGTAAAGAAATTGAGCGAACTTTGGGGCGGTACCTGGTTGAGAAGATGATCGGCAAAGCCAATCTGGCCGACATCTATCGGGGGTTCGATCCGCACTTGGGCCGGTCGGTGGCCATTAAGCAGTTGAGCACCACCCTCACCTCTGATAACAAAGAAATTCATGCCCGTTTCAAATTAGAGGCACGGGCGATTGCTGTTTTGCGCCACCCCCATATTCTGCAAATTTACGATTTTGATATCAAAAACAGCCGCCCTTATATGGTGATGGAGTTTATTGAAGGCCAAAATCTGAAAGAACATCTTTACGATTTGGGGGCCACCGGACGAACGTTATCTTGGGAGGAGGTTATCCGGATTTCGACGCGGGTGGCCGATGCCCTGGATTATGCGCATCAGCGCCACATGATTCATCGGGACGTTAAGCCGGCCAATATCATGCTGGCCAACGATGGCGGCGTTTTTCTATCCGACTTTGGCCTGGTCCGCTTGTTGGACCAGCCGGGGTTAACTCAAACCGGCCGGCTGATTGGCACATTAGAGTATATGGCTCCGGAGCAGGTTCGCGGCGACGGTGACCTGATCGACCATCGGGCCGATATTTATTCGTTTGGCTGCGTCATTTACGAAATGATCACCGGTCGCCCGCCGTTCACGGCTACACAACTGCCCCGGGCCCATCTGGAACATCTGCCCATCCCCCCAATTCACTTTGTTCCGGATTTGCCGGAAACGGCTAGCCATCTCATGCTCCAAGCTCTGGCTAAAGACCCCACTAAACGGCCAGGCAGCGCCTCCCAACTAGTACGCGATTTGCGTCAGGTGCTCAGCAGCAAATCGTTCTCCATTAAATTGAGCGGCAGTATTTTACTTTCAGATACGTATAGCATTGTGGTCAAGCAGCTCTACACCGAGGGCAACCAGCCGAACATCACCCGGGTTCACATTGACCAGAAATTTCAAGGCGGCCTCAGCGGCACCGAAGTGATCCTGGCCCAACCGGTTGATGATCATGGTCGCGGGTTGGCCAGGGAGGTTATAAAAATTGGCCCGGCGACCATGCTGCGGCGTGAGTACAGCCGCTATCGGCAGTTTGTCAAAGGTCGTCTGCCGGCCACCGCCGTCAATTTGGAACGCGGACCGATTGAGTTAGGCAAATTGGGGTGTTTAAGCTATGGCTTTGCCGGAGATCGGCCGTTTGGGACAGTGCAGGATCTGGAGGAGTATTATGCCGGTCATTCTGTCCGGGAGCTGAATCAGGTGCTAACCCGGTTAATGGAACCGCTGGATGATCGTTGGTATGGTCAAAGCGAACCGCTGCTGACCAATTTTGCCGAAGAGTACGATCAACATCTGCCGGCTCATCTAAGATTGGCCGAGGCCACGGTATCGCCGTATCAAAATTATCATCACGCCAAGCATCGCCTGATCGATACAGAGGCTATTTTGAATGCAGATCCCCAGCTTGAAATCGGCGAGCCGATCGCCATTCATGATCTCAAGGTGACACAGGTTATGCCGGATGAGATTAAGTTGACCAGCACGAAGGACGGCCCCAAAATCTGGATTCGAGCCGAAATTAACTTTCCCAAGCCTGATCTGCAGGAGGGGGACCGGGTCAACATTTGGGGCACTATTAAAGCTCGTCGCGATGATATGTTGGCTCAAGTGGGCGATCAGGTCATACAAACGTTTCCGGCGATGACGCGTCGACCTGATGAGACAATCCATATATCCGACATGGATTTAACCATGCCTGATCCGCTGGCCATTTACCCGCGCCTGCTCAACAAACAGCTCGATGGTCGGCGGGCAATTATCCACGGCGACTTGCACCCCGGCAACATTCTCATCGACGACGCCGGTCGGGCCTGGCTGATTGATTTTGATCACGTGCGGGAAGGGCATGTGTTATTCGATTTTATTAAGTTGGAAACGATTCTGCGCTTGTTTGTGCTGGGCAAAGCCCGACAAATTATTATGCAGAATCGGGACAAGCCCGGCCGCAAGACTGCTTCCATGGCGTGGCCTTATCCTTTTAGTTTGGCCGACTATATTCAATTTGAGCGAACGTTGTTAGATCAAACCCTTAGTCGCCAGCCGGCGGCGGTGCCTCAACCGGAGTTGGCTAAGGCGGCTGAATTAATACTGGCGATTCGCCAATTGGCTAAACCCTATCTTAGAGCCACCCATAACTGGCATGAATATTTGAACGGGTTATTTTTGCACAATTTGGCCCAACTTCGATTTTACGATTTGATGCCTCAAATCGCGGTGTTACCCTTAACCACGGCCGCAGTCGTGGCCGGTGAGATTGGTTAGTTGGCTACATGAGATCTGGCAGGTTTTCACCGGCTCATTTTGATGTAATGGTTGTTCCAACCGGGGCAGCTCGTCACCCCAATTGTAATCCCAAAACCTGACAGATATTACGTTA
>JAGRCC010000235.1 GCA_020433785.1 Anaerolineae bacterium | reverse complement strand
TCAAAGCCCACACGAATAATATTTATGGCAAACTGAGCGTCAGCAATCGCACTCAAGCGGTCATTCGCGCTCGTGAGCTGAATCTTCTTTGAAAATACCAAGGATGGAGCGTCAAAGGTTACTTTGACTTGACCATAACGACAAAGCCAGCTTTGTCACTCCTTTTTCTCCATCCCTATACCTCTTTATCTAAACCCTATATTTAACTTTGGTTCAATGATAGTCACCCCGATAACCGCTATCCTACAGATGAGTTGGCTGGTTTGAAAGTAAGAACCTTTACCAACTACGTGACCAACCATCAAGCAATCCAACTAACTAACCAAGGAGACTATTATGACGAACCAAAATAATCACCAAATTGAAGCGATAGAAGCCTTTGCCCAAACGGTTTTAGGGTATAGCAGCGGCCAGCATGTGGCCTTGATGATGCATCTGGGCGATCGCTTAGGACTGTACACGGCCATGCAAGGGCAAGGAGTACTCACCGCGGCCGCGTTAGCCGAGCACACCGGCTTGCAAGAACGCTGGCTGCTGGAGTGGCTGCGCGGGCAGGCAGCCGCCGGTCTCATCGAGCATCACGGCCAGGAGTATTTTGCTCTATCACCGGCGGGGGCGGCCGTGCTGACCGATGAATCCAACCCTTTCTACTTGGCCGGGTTCTTCCATTCTATCGTGTCCCCGGAGACCTTAACCCGCATCACCGAGTCCTTTAGTAGTGGGTTAGGTATGAGCTACGACGCCCACGGCGCGAACTGCGCCTGCGGCATCAAACGGATGACCGGCCCTGGAATCAAGCTGCTGCCGCTGTTTCTGGGCCGAATTGACGAGTTAACCGAGCGTCTAGAAGCGGGCATCAACGTCATCGATATCGGCTGCGGGGCCGGGCTGGCCATGCTTGAATTAGCCAAGCGGTATCCGCAGTCAACATTTTTAGGCTGCGACCCATCGCCCACGGCGATTGAAATGGCTCAGGCCGATGCTCGCCAAGCGGGGCTATCGAACCTGTCCTTTGAAGTGGCTCGGGCGGAGAACCTGCCTCAAACGGCCCAGTACGATCTGGCGCTGACGCTTGACTGTATTCACGATATGACCTTCCCGCACCACGCCTTACGAGCCATTCGAGGCGCGCTCAAACCCGAAGGGTTGCTCTTTATCGCCGATATCAAATCCTCTGCCCGCATCGAGGATAACCTGGCCAATCCGATAGCGCCCCTGTTGTATGGGCTATCGGTGTTGTATTGCATGAACTCGGCCCTATCGGAACCCAACGGGGCCGGGCTGGGCACCCTGGGCTTTAATCCGACTCTGGCCCAAAAGATGACCGCCGAGGCCGGTTTTACGCGATTTGAACAGTTGGACTTTGAGGAAGACCCGTTTAATAACTACTACTTGGTGCGGCCTTAGAGAACTGTTATTAAATAACTTCCATAGTGCCGAAGACGGAGATGGGGAGATAAGGAGATTGGCTTTAAAAATCTCCCGATCTCTAATCTCCCGTCAGGTCACTCAAGTTATTTAATTGTTGTCATGAAGTCTTTTATAATCGAGCTTCTAAAGAATGGTAACAACGATGAGTAACAAAACGAAGATAATACAACCAGTTATCCGCGAGGCAACGTTAAGCGACGCTCAAGAGATTAGCGAGTTAATTCGCAGCGTGGCCCATTACTTCACAATTGATCCGGCGGGGGTGGGTGCTGAACGATTTCTGCAAACTATTACGCCTGAGGCCATCGCCGGTTACATCGAGAACGATGACATTTTTTATTTGGCAGTGGTGGCGGGAGAGTCAATAGTTGGCGTGGGCGCGGTAAAAAATGCCAGCCACCTGTTCCATCTTTTTGTGTGCGAGGCATATCAAGGACAACAGATCGCCCGGAGGATGTGGAACCAGTTGGCCCCCCGGCTAACCGGTCGCCCGGTGACGGTTAACTCCACTCTGGCAGCTGTTCCTGTGTACGAAAAGTTCGGCTTTAAGATCGCCGGCTCCAAAGTTGAGCGAGACGGCATCGCCTTTGTGCCCATGAATAAATAAGATTAACTGACGATTTGATTTTGCCGTTTGAAGGACATCGCCACGCAACGATGTCCTTTTTTTGTTATAAGCGCTGTATCTCGGTGGGACCAGCCATTAAATGAGGTCGAGTATCTGCCATTGACACAAAATTGTGCGGTTTTTGTCAATTCAATGGCTATCCGATTACAATACACCCTCACTTCGACCTTTTAGACCCATTTCGTTCGCTTCGCCCGGATATTTCTCACTAGCCCCAGATTTTTGTTCAACTACATTGATTGACAATGCCAGCGTTGTCGCTCCAACGGATTTTCACGATAGGTGTTATCTAAAAGAATAGCACCTGCGATCTGCTTCAAAAGGAATGAGGAACTGAATCATGAC